>CAJAOB010000331.1 GCA_903941205.1 uncultured Burkholderiales bacterium
CGCAAAACGAACGCAAGATCATCCACATCGACATCGACCCCTCGAGCATTTCCAAGCGAGTGAAGGTCGACATTCCTATCGTTGGTGACGTCAAGGATGTCCTCAACGAGTTGATCGCCATGATCAAGGAGTCCGGGCTCAAGCCGGACGCGCATTCATTGGGGGGCTGGTGGGACACGATCGAAGGCTGGCGCAAGCGCGACTGCCTGAAATACAGCCTTGGCAAGGGTGACGTGATCAAGCCGCAGTATGTGGTCGAGACCCTGTCAAACATGACCCGAGGTGCGGATGCTTACATCACCTCTGACGTGGGCCAGCATCAAATGTGGGCTGCGCAGTATTACAAGTTCGAGGAACCTCGTCGCTGGATCAACTCTGGCGGCCTGGGCACCATGGGCGTCGGCATTCCCTACGCCATGGGTATCAAGCTCGCCAAGCCTGAAAGCGAAGTGTTCTGCATCACGGGTGAAGGCTCGGTTCAGATGTGTATTCAGGAACTCTCGACCTGCCTGCAGTACAACACGCCGATCATCGTCATGGCCCTGAACAACCGCTACCTAGGCATGGTGCGTCAGTGGCAGGAAGTCGAATATGCGGGCCGCTACAGCAGCAGCTACATGGACGCCCTGCCAGACTTCGTCAAGCTGGCGGAGGCCTATGGCCATGTTGGCATGCTGATCGAGAAGCCCGAAGACGTGGAGCCCGCATTGCGCGAGGCCCGCAAGCTCAAGAACCGCACGGTTTTCATGGACTTCCGCACAGACCCGACCGAAAACGTGTTCCCCATGGTTCAGGCGGGTAAAGGGATCACTGAAATGCTGCTGGGGAGCGAAGACCTTTAAGCCCCGAAGGGTTCGGGGCGAGGCAGAGACTTCGCACCGACCCTGCTCTTTATCCGGGTCCACTGCTTGAGGCGCTTGCCGCAGGGCCTGACCCGACTTTTTGACGAATCTATTGCCTGCCAAGCCCGCGCATTACCGTGTTCGGGGGAGGGCAGCGAAAAGAGGAATCCATTCACATGAAACACATCATTGCAGTCTTGCTCGAAAACGAACCCGGCGCCCTGTCGCGCGTGGTGGGTCTTTTTTCCGCCCGGGGTTACAACATCGAGAGCCTGACCGTGGCCCCGACCGAAGACCCTAGCCTGTCTAGGATGACGATACAGACCACCGGGTCTGACGACGTCATTGAGCAAATCACCAAACATCTGAATCGCCTCATCGAGGTGGTCAAGGTGGTTGACCTGACCGAAGGCGCTTACACCGAGCGCGAACTGATGATGGTCAAGGTACGGGCAGTCGGCAAGGAGCGCGAGGAAATGAAGCGCATGGCCGACATCTTTCGTGGGCGCATCATTGATGTGACCGAAAAGAGCTACACCATCGAGCTCACCGGTGACCAGACCAAGAACGACGCATTCCTCGAAGCGATTGACCGTACGGCGATTCTCGAGACGGTTCGCACCGGCTCCAGCGGCATTGGCCGGGGTGAGAGAATCCTGCGGGTTTGACCTTTCAACAATCCGCGCGCGCGTTTTCGACAGGCAGGGCGCGAACGGATTTCTTGTGGCGACATACGTTAAGCATTCGCCCTCAGCCTGTCGAAGGGCATTTCGCCACCACCATTTCTGGAGATAAGAATGAAAGTTTTCTATGACAAAGATTGCGACCTGAGCCTGATCAAAGGCAAAACTGTCGCCATCATCGGTTACGGTAGCCAGGGCCACGCGCACGCGCAAAACCTGAACGACAGCGGCGTCAAAGTCGTGGTTGGTCTGCGCAAGGGCGGCGCTTCGTGGGACAAGGTCGGCAAAGCCGGCCTGAACGTGATGGAAGTCAACGACGCCGTCAAGGCGGCAGACGTGGTCATGATCCTCCTGCCCGACGAGCAAATAGCTGAGGTCTACACCAACAACGTTGCCCCGCACATCAAGCAAGGCGCTTCGCTGGCCTTCGCACACGGCTTCAACGTCCATTACAACCAAGTGATCCCACGCGCCGACCTGGACGTCTGGATGGTCGCACCGAAGGCCCCTGGCCACACCGTGCGCAACACCTACACGCAAGGCGGCGGCGTGCCGCACCTGGTCGCTGTCCATCAGGACAAGAGCGGCAAGGCCCGCAATTTGGCTCTGTCTTACGCCATGGCCAACGGCGGCGGCAAGGCCGGCATCATCGAGACCAACTTCAAGGAAGAGAC
>CAJAOB010000332.1 GCA_903941205.1 uncultured Burkholderiales bacterium
GCTGGTAAATCACCTTGCGCTGATCGTTGGCCACATCGTCATATTCGAGCAGCTGCTTGCGAACGTCAAAGTTGCGCGCCTCGACCTTGCGCTGCGCCGATTCGATACTGCGCGTGACGATCCCCGCTTCGATCGCTTCGCCGTCCGGCATCTTGAGACGGTCCATGATGGCCTTGACGCGGTCACCCGCGAAAATGCGCATCAGGGGGTCGTCCAGGCTCAGGTAAAAGCGCGACGAGCCCGGATCGCCCTGACGGCCGGAGCGGCCGCGCAGCTGGTTGTCGATCCGGCGCGACTCGTGCCGCTCGGTGGCAATGATGCGCAAGCCGCCCAGGCCCTTGACCTTTTCATGGTCGGCCTGCCACTGCGCGCGCAGCCGGATGATTTCAGCCTCTTTGGCGCTGGCGTCCAGTGCCTCGTCGGCTTCTACCGCCTCGATCAACTTCTCGACATTGCCGCCGAGCACGATGTCAGTGCCGCGGCCGGCCATGTTGGTGGCGATGGTGATCATGCCGGGCCGGCCCGCCTGCGCCACGATGTCGGCTTCACGCGCATGCTGCTTGGCGTTGAGCACCTGGTGCGGCAGCTTTTCCTTTTCGAGCAGCTGGTCAATGATTTCCGAGTTCTCGATCGAGGTGGTGCCCACCAGCACGGGCTGGCCGCGTTCGTGGCATTCACGAATGTCCTTGATGGCCGCCTCGTACTTTTCGCGCGTGGTCTTGTAAACGCGATCGAGCTGGTCCTCGCGCTGACTGCGCCGGTTCGGCGGAATCACGGTGGTTTCAAGGCCGTAGATTTCCTGGAACTCGTAGGCCTCGGTATCGGCCGTGCCGGTCATGCCGGCGAGCTTGCCGTAGAGCCTGAAATAGTTCTGGAAGGTGATCGAGGCCATGGTCTGGTTTTCAGCCTGAATCGTCACGCCTTCCTTGGCTTCCACCGCCTGATGCAGGCCATCGCTCCAGCGCCGGCCCGACATCAGTCGGCCGGTGAATTCGTCGACGATGACCACTTCGCCGTCTTGCACCACGTAGTGCTGGTCGCGCTGGTAGATGTGCTTGGCGCGCAGCGCCGCATACAGGTGGTGGACCAAGGTAATGTTGGCCGGGTCGTAAAGCGTCGCGCCTTCGGGAATCAAGCCCATGCCAAAAAGGATGCGCTCGGCGTTTTCGTGGCCCTGCTCGGTCAGAAAGACCTGCTGCGTCTTCTCGTCAATCGTGAAATCGCCCGCCTTGATGATGCCCTCGCCCGTGCGCGGGTCAGCCTCGCCTTCCTGGCGCGTCATCAGCGGCACGACCTTGTTCATGGCCAGGTACAGGGCGGTGTGATCTTCTGCCGGGCCGCTGAGGATCAAGGGCGTGCGCGCCTCGTCAATCTGGAGCGAGTCGACCTCGTCGACGATGGCGTAATTCAGGCCGCGCTGAACCCGGTCAGTGACTTCGTAGACCATGTTGTCACGCAGGTAGTCAAAGCCGTATTCGTTGTTGGTGCCGTAGGTGATGTCGGAGCGGTAAGCGGCCTGCTTTTCCTCACGCGCCATTTGTGGCAGGTTGATGCCGACCGAAAGACCCAGGAAGTTGTAGAGCTTGCCCATCCAGCGCGCGTCGCGGCTGGCCAGGTAGTCGTTGACCGTGACCACATGAACGCCCTTGCCGGCCAGTGCGTTGAGGTAGACCGGCAACGTAGCGGTCAGGGTCTTGCCCTCGCCGGTGCCCATCTCTGCAATCTTGCCGTTGTGAAGCGCCATGCCGCCGAGCAGCTGCACGTCGAAATGGCGCATCTTCATGGCCCGCTTGCTGCCTTCGCGAACCACCGCAAAGGCTTCCACCAGCAGCGCATCCAGCGTTTCGCCCGCGCTCACCCGGTCCTTGAATTCCTGGGTTTTCTGGCGCAGCTGATCGTCGCTTAGCTGCTCCAGCGGCCGTTCCAGCGCATTGATGCGCTCAATCGATTTGCGGTAGGTTTTCAACAACCGGTCATTGCGGCTACCGAACAGTTTGGTCAGGGGATTGAAAGCCATAGATGCGGGGCCCTTGCGCGGCAATCAGCGCTGCCAGAAGGGACTAAACCTTTATTGAGTGCCGTTGGAGACCTCGCCAGCGAACCTGGCGCAGGCGAAAACACCCGATTTTACCTCTGCGACTTGCGACGCAGGCGACAGCCGGGACAGCGCCGCCAATCCGGGATAATCATGCTAGCCCGCCCACCCTGAATCGCCCCCGACCCTAGCGAGCCGCGCACCACATTCTGATGAACCTACCGCAAGGCCCGCGCCAGGCCGTGAGCTTTAGCCAAGCGCTTGACAATTCACCGCCACTAGCCCGGTTGGCCGACCAGATGCGCGAATCTGGCGAGTTGCTCAAGAGCATCGAAGCGCTGCTACCGCTCGCGATACGCCCGGCCGTCAACGCCGGTCCGATTGACGGCGAGGTCTGGTGCCTGCTTGTGGAAGGCAATGCTGCGGCCGCCAAGACGCGCCAGCTGCTGCCCACGCTCCAGGCTGCGCTACAGGCCAAAGGCCACAAAATCAGCACCATTCGCCTGAAAGTGCTCCTTGCAGGCCCCAAGCGCTAGACCGGCCACGGCGCTTGCGCGGGCACCCACCCGGGCTGCTCGGCGTCATCCCCGAGCGCCCCTAAATTCCAACGTGGCATTATTTGCTTTGTCTTCCGAACAGACTGTAAATCGTGTTTCAGGATGTCTTGCGCAAAAAGTGCGCCGCAAGTGCGCCGTTTTCCTGCAGGGCCGCTGCGTTGGGGCACCGCGCACAGGTGCTGAAATACCCGCGCTGCCGCAATATTGTTCTTCACGCTCACAACTTCGAACACCATGAAAAAAGTCACCTGGGGGGTGCTCAGCACCGCCAAAATCGGCAGAGAAAAGGTAATTCCCGCGCTGCAAAAAAGCGCGTTTTGCGATGTCCGGGCGATTGCCTCGCGCTCGCTGCCTCGCGCCCGGGAGCTCGCCGACAAGCTGGGAATAGCCCAGGCCTACGGCTCTTACGAAGAGCTGCTGGCGGACCCGGCCATTGAGGCCGTCTACAACCCCTTGCCCAATGACCAGCATGTGGCGCTGACGCTGGCGGCGGCGCGCGCAGGCAAGCATGTGCTGTGCGAAAAGCCCTTTGCGCTGACCGCCCGGCAGGCCGGCGAGCTGCGCGAGGTCGCCGGCAAGGTCCACATCATGGAAGCTTTCATGGTGCGTTTTCATCCGCAATGGCTGCGCGCCCGGGAGATCGTGCGCAGCCCGGAGATGGGCGAGCTGCGGGTGATTCAGGCCTTTTTTTCCTACTTCAACCGCCAGCCGGACAACATCCGCAATGCGCTGTCCACCGGCGGCGGCGCCCTGTATGACCTGGGCTGCTACGCCGTGGTGGCCGGGCGCTTTTTGTTTGAGTCCGAGCCGCTGCGCGTGATGTCCCTGATCGATCGGGACCCCGACTTCCAGACCGACCGCACGGTCAGCGCCATCGTTGATTTTGGCGGCGGGCGCCGTCTGGAGTTCACGGTGTCGACCCAACTCGCGCCTTTTCAGCGCCTCCAGGTCTTTGGCACGCTGCAACGGGTGGAGTTGCTGGTCCCGTTCAACGCGCCGCTGGGCGGCAGCACGCCCTTGTTTGTCGACAGTGGCCGCAGTCCGGGCGGCGCCAGCGCCGCGACGGAGATCATGGCGCCTTGTGACATGTACACCCTGCAAGGCGATGCTTTTTCCCAGGCCATTCGCGGCGAGATCGACCTGCCTTACGGGGTCGAAGATGCGATTTGCAATATGCGCGTGCTGGACGCGCTTTTTGCCTCCGGCGCCAGCGGGCAGTGGGAGCCGGTGGCTGCAGGCCATTCGGGCGAGGGTCAATGAGATGGACTATGTCGCCGCAGCCCAACGCTACGACAAGCCCGCGCAGTACCGCGCCTGCGGCCAGAGCGGCCTGAAACTGCCCGCCATCACGCTGGGCTTGTGGCACAACTTTGGCGACGCCACGCCCATGGCAACTCAGCGCGCCATGCTGCGAACGGCGTTTGATTTGGGCATCAATCATTTTGACCTGGCCAACAACTACGGCCCGCCGGCCGGCAGCGCCGAAAGCAACTTTGGTGAGCACTTGCGGCGTGACTTCAAGCCCTACCGAGACGAGCTGATCATCTCCACCAAGGCTGGCTACGCCATGTGGCCCGGCCCCCATGGTCAGGGCGGCGGCTCGCGCAAATACGTGCTCGCCAGCCTGGACCAGAGCCTGCGGCGCATGGGCCTGGACTATGTGGACATTTTTTATTCGCACCGCTTTGACCCGGACACGCCCCTGCAAGAAACCATGGGCGCGCTGGCCAGCGCAGTGCAGCAAGGCAAGGCGCTTTATGTCGGCCTGTCGAGCTATTCAGCCAGCAAGACGCGCGAGGCGGTCGCACTGTTGCGGCAGATGAACGTGCCCTGCCTGATCCACCAGCCTTCCTACAACATGATGAACCGGTGGATTGAGGACGAGCTGCTAGACACACTGCAAGAACACGGCATGGGCTGCATCGCATTCAGCGCATTGGCCCAGGGCCTGCTCAGCGACAAGTACCTCCACGGCGTTCCTGCCGATGCGCGCATCAACCGGCCGGGCGGTGCCTCATTCAAGCCCGAGCACCTGAGTCCGCACAACCTGGTCCATGTGCGCGCGCTCAACGAGATCGCGTTGGGGCGCGGCCAGAGCCTGGCGCAAATGGCCACCGCCTGGGTATTGCGCGATGCGCGCGTCAGCTCGGCGCTGATTGGTGCGAGCCGACCCGAGCAGATCGTCGAGCTGGCAGGCGCGCTCGGCCAGCCGGGCTTTTCTGCCGAGGAACTTGCCGCGATTGACCAGCACGCGGTCGACGGCGGCCTGAACCTTTGGCAGCGCTCTTCCACCGATCAACCGCCAACCTGAACCGAGAGCCCGCATGATCAATCTCAAGCGCGACATCGAGCGGCTCGCCTGGCAGGAAAGCCGGCTGGTCTTCCCGGCTTTCAACCAGTCACACGCCTGGGAACTGGGCAGCCTGATCCGGCGCGACTGCGAAGCGGCCGGTGCCGCCATGAGCATCGAAATCCGGCTGGTCAAGGCGACGGTGTTTTTCTACGCCATGCCAGGCACCAAACCAAATAACGCCGACTGGATCCGCCGCAAGCGCAACACGGTGGAGCTTTTGCACCGCAGCTCCTACGCGGTAGGCCGCTCGCTGGAGCTCGAAGGCAGCAGCTTGCAGGCCAAGATGGGCCGGCCGCTGCGGGACTTCGCCGTTCAGGGCGGCGGTTTTCCGATTTTCTGCGAGGGCGTGGGCTGCATAGGCGCGGCCACCGTCTCCGGGGTACCCGAGCGCGAGGATCACGCCATCGTGGTGCGCGCGCTGGCGGCGCTGCGCGGCGTGCCGCTGCACGAAGTCGAACTGGACCCGGCCGGCTAAAGCGTGGTGCAGTCGATCTCCATGAAGTCAGCGAGCTCGGGAATCCAGCGCGACTGCACGAAACGGGTGTGGTCCGGGTGCAGGTTGTAGCTTTCGTAGCTCTGGGCTGAATCGAACGTCATCGAGACGCCATAGATACGCCATCGACACGTCAAAGTGGAAGTCGTTTTTCGGAATGAGCCGGCGCAGAGGCTCGATAGCGCCGAACCAAGGGCATGACAGCCAGGCGCTGAATGCTTTGCAAAAAGTCTTTTTCCTCGGCCGTGTCGGCGGCATGCTTGCGAAGAAAAATCACGGCGTGGCAGACTATGGCAAGGCTTTCAGGCAGGCGGTCATTCGGGCGGGCGTGAATAGCGCACGAAGGCAAACTGCCGGCTGTCGGGCGCCCAGCAAGGCACGTTGAGGCTGCCCTGCCCGCCAAACAGCGCCAGCAGCACGCGCGGCTCGCCACCAGCCGCCGGCAGCAGCCTCAGTTGCACCTCGTGATGGCGCGGATGCCCCTGAACGCCGTTTTCGTAGGCCAGGTACAGCACATGCTGCCCGTCGGGCGAAGGATGGGGGAACCAGTTGACGCGCTCGTCGTCGGTCATTTGCTGCAAGTCCTGACCGCTGCTGCGCACCCGCCAGAGCTGCACCGAGCCGTCCTTTTCGCCATTGAACCAGAGCCACTGACCGTCGGGCGTGTAGTCGGGGCCGTCGGCATGGTCAAAGCCGTCGGTGACTTGCGTTTCTGGCCCACCTTCGGGGGCACAGGTGTAAATCTGGAACGCATTGGTACGTTTGGCGACATAGGCCAGCCGCGCGCCGTCCGGCGACCAGCCATGCCAGTAAGACGGCGTCAGGCCCTGCACCAAGCGTGGCGTGCCGCCGCCCAAAGGCAGCGTGTAGATGCGGCTCTGGCCCCTGACCGGCGAGTCACTGACGACCAGCAGCCGGCCGTCCGGCGAGATGCCATGGTCGTTGTTCACCGCCTTGAGCTCGCCCGTGTCAATCGCCACCATGCGGGGCTCGCGCAGGTCCACGCGGTAAAGCCGGCCCTCGCCGTTGATGATCAGCGACTGCCCGTCGGCGGTCCAGTTCGGGGCCTCGATCAGGGTCTCGGTGCGCAGCACCGTGCGGACCTCGCCCGAGGCCAGGTCGTAGAGCGCCAGTTCACTGCTCATACGCCCACCGCCGCAAGTCTGGGCATGCGCCGGTGAGCCCGGAACTTGGCCCATTCGTCGATGGACGCCAGGCTGTTGCACGGCGCCTGATCGCTGGCGAGGCGGGCCAGAAAAATCGCGGGCCTCTGAATTTCTTTCATGCTTGATTCCTTGTTGAAGCAAAGTGCCGTGGTTCAGGCGAAGACCGACTCATCGCTGCCGGCCGGCACCGGCTCGGGCCGCAGGCAGGTGGTTCCCATGCGCACGAACTGGCTGGACCGTGACGAGGTCTCCAACGCCTCGAGCACCTCCAGCACATGCAGCGCCAACTCGCCGCTGGCCCGGTGCGGGCGGTTGCTCCGGATCGCCATGGCCATGTCGACCAGACCGATCATCCGGTAATCGGCCTGCATGCTGCCGTTGCGCGCTTTGCGGTTGGGCACGCCAAAAGGCAGATCCGCAATGGACAAGTCCTGCCAGTCGCCGTTGGGCTTGCACAAACGTGGCGTGTTGCCAAAAAAGTTCGGGTCCGCACCCAGCAAGGTTCCTTCGGTGCCGTAGATCTCGATCGGCGACGTTCGGTTGTGCTTCCACACGTCCCACGAGGCCGAGAAGCTGACGTTGGCGCCGCTGACGAAATCCAGCACCGCGTTGACGGTGGTCGGCACGCCTACCTCAATGATGCGGCCGCTCAGGGGCTCGCTGGTCACGGTGCGCGTGGCGTTGCCGACGCTGGCAAGGCCGGCCACGCGCTGCACCGGACCGAGCAAATTGACCAGCTGCGTGATGTAGTAAGGGCCGATGTCGAGCACCGGGCCGCCACCTGTCTTGTAGAAAAACTCGGGGTTGGGATGCCAGTTTTCCATGCCGTGGGACATCACCACAGCGCTGCCGCCCAGCGGCCGGCCAATGGCACCGGCGTCGAGGGCGCGGCGACAAGCCTGGTGCGAAGCGCCAAGAAAGGTGTCGGGCGCGCAGCCCACGCGCAGACCTTTGGCGCTGGCCAGTTGCATCAGGGCCAGCGCGTCCTTGAAGTTGGCAGCCAACGGCTTTTCAGAGTAAACGTGCTTGCCCGCGTTGATGATTTGCCGGGAGACTTCGGCATGCGCCATGGGCACCGTCAGGTTGATGATGATGCGGATGTCCGGGTCGGCCAGCAGCGCCTCGATGCTCATGGCTTGCACGCCATAGCGCGCAGCCTTGGCCTGCGCCGCCTCCAGCCGCAAGGCCGCGCAGGCCTTGACCTCGATGAGGCCAGAGCGTGCAGCGCCCTTGAGGTAAGCATCGCTGATGTTGCCGCAGCCGATGATGCCGATGAGGGTCTTTGGGTTGCTCGTGCTCATGTCATGCCTTATTTTTTGGTTTCAGCGCCGGCTTATGACCATGTACCGATGTTAATGAATAGACCCCGGCGCGGCTGCTTCAGATCTTTGGCCTGACCGGCTTTGACTCGCCTCGAAGCTTTTGCGGCAGGCCGCACAGTCTGCAGCATTAGAAAACAAGGTGAAAAGTGCCTAGATCACGCGGAAATTGGTCAGCGACTGCACGAGGTTAGGAGCATTCACGAGTTCATAAAGGGCTAGTTCATGTTTCAGGCCGGGCCAGCCCGGGTGATCCGCACGGTAATACTGAATCGGAGGCGCATGCTGAACGGGGTCAGTGGCAGCTTTGACCACAACGTCGACGCTCACGCCGCCTTCGTTCAGTCTCCCCGTTAGCATGAACCCGAGGTGACCCGAATTTCACTGAAAGACTGTTAGGCCGTGCGGCGACGCGACCCCTCCAGGAAGTCAAAGCTGGGCCAGACAGCGTAACGGCTGGGCTACCGCCCGACATCGTTCACACTTGGCTCCAGCTTGGCCGAAACAGGCAGCTCTCATGCTTTCCTGACTTGCCGAATTCAGGGCCCTTGCTCCCGATTCCCAACTCATCCAAAGCCCGCGCCAGTTGACGCTGGTATTGGACCAATCCGAAGATCTGCCTCTCAGGAGCGCATCAGTGGCGGCATTAGCGCTGACGCGCAATGAGCATACAAGCCCACAGACAGCCGTCTTTGCAGGGACAACGCTGAAAAGACTTGCTTGGCTGACATCTTGATGGTGATCGAACAGGCAGGTCTTCATTAAACCAGACAAGGAGTTCAGCGATGCTAATAAAACACACCATGGCCCGTACCGCGGGCGTAGCTGTGCTTGCGATGGGTGTAATCGGCTTGGCCGCATGCAGCGGGATGTCTCAGCAAGAAAAAAACACCGCTATTGGAGCCGGCGTAGGCGCTATTGGTGGCTCCATCGTGACCGGCGGCAGCACGGCGGGCACTGTTGGTGGCGCTGCGGTAGGCGGCGTGATCGGCCACGAACTGAACAAGCCCAGCAAGTGAGCGATCATCATGCTTGAAACAATTGCAATCGTTCTGCTAGTGCTGTGGCTGGTAGGCCTTGTATCGTCGTACACCATGGGGGGGCTGATCCACATCTTGCTGGTCATTGCTGTGGTGATGATCTTGGTGCGCGTGATCAGCGGCAGGCGAATTTAGCAAGCTGCTAGCCCCAGGTTTTTAGCCACAGCGGACTCATGGTTGTCGGCCCCTTCAGCCTACGGGTAACTTGTCAGGATGTCGCCACGCGTGGCGGCGCAGCATTGGTGATTTCAAGCCCGCTCTTGCGGAAAATTTCTTAGCACAGACGGTTCTTCAATGAAAAAGGCCTTCAAGAATCACTTCTTGGAGGCCTTTGGACTGTCTGGTGGTGCCGCTTGTCGGATTCGAACTGACGACCTACCGCTTACAAGGCGGTTGCTCTACCAACTGAGCTAAAGCGGCGAAGCCCTTAATTCTACTTCACCCGCTTGAGCGACGGCCGTTTGCCAGGCGGTGATTTCGGCGGTTCGGGCGGCTCTTCAGGAGTCTTACCCCGTGCTCTTGAAGGCGCCGCATCGGGAACGAGTTGCATCACGTTGCCGTCGCCGCCGCTTGCGGCGGGCGTTGCCGCCGGAGCAGTCGCGACCAAAGCCGTTCCTGTTGGCGTGGAAGACTGCTCAGACGGAGCCGGTCCAGGAAAAGACATACCTTGTCCGTTTTCCCGCGCGTAAATGGCGATCACACGGCCAACCGGGACCACTATTTCCCTTGCGCTGCCAGCAAAACGGGCTTTGAACTCAATGAACTCATTGCCCAACTTCAGCGAACTGGTGGCGTCAAATCCGATGTTCAGAACAATCTCGTTGTTCTTCACGTAGTCACGCGGCACCTGAACGGTTTCGTCGACCATCACAGCAATGTAGGGCGTCAGCCCGTTATCGGTACACCACTCGTACAAGGCCCGGATCAAGTACGGGCGAGTCGAGGTGGCATCCAGAGCGTTCATGAAGTCGGCCAAGCTATGCCTCACGCACTTTCTGGGGCGCTTACTTGCGCATGACCTTTTCCGAGGGCGTCAGCGCCTCGATATAGGCCGGGCGCGAGAAGATGCGCTCGGCGTACTTGAGCAAAGGCGCGGCATTCTTCGACAAATCAATGCCGTAGTAGTCCAGGCGCCAAAGCAAAGGCGCAATGGCCACGTCAAGCATCGAAAAGTTGTCACCAAGCATGAACTTGTTCTTGAGGAACACCGGCGCGAGTTGCGTCAGGCGGTCACGCACGTGGGCACGGGCTTTTTCAAGTGTCTTTTCATTGCCTTTGGCAGCGCGCGATTCCAGCGTGCTGACATGGACGAACAACTCTTTTTCGAAATTCAGCAAGAACAAACGAACGCGGGCACGGTCGACAGGGTCGCCGGGCATGAGTTGTGGGTGGGGGAAGCGCTCGTCGATGTACTCGTTGATGATGTTCGACTCATACAGGATCAGGTCACGCTCCACCAGGATGGGCACTTGCCCATAGGGATTCATGACATTGATGTCTTCCGGCTTGTTGTAGAGATCGACATCACGAATCTCGAAGTCCATGCCTTTTTCAAATAGCACAAAGCGGCAACGATGCGAAAAGGGGCAGGTTGTGCCTGAATAAAGGACCATCATGGCGGAGAACTCCTGGATGCAAAGGAGTGGGAGACGTCAAGTCCGTAAGAACTTGGGCCTGCCACTCCAGAAGGTGCCGGGAATTTCTGCCCGGCGAAAAATAATTACTTGACGTCTTTCCAGAACGCCGCGTTCAGGCGCCAGGCGACGAAGGTCAACAAGCCGAGGAACAGCAAAACCCAAGCGCCGATGCGCACGCGGGTGTTTTGTGCGGGCTCGCCCATCCACTGCAAGTAAGCTACCAGATCAGCAATCGACTGGTCATATTGCAAAGGCGCCATGGTGCCAGCGCTGACTTGCTTCCAGCCCTTGAAAACCGGAACTTCGTGGCCGTGGCTGCTGTGCATTTCAAACTGCGGCTCGCGAGCGCCCTGCAACTCCCAGAGCACATTCGGCATGGCCACATTGGGGAAAGCCAGATTGTTCCAACCGGTGGCCTTGCTGTCGTCCCGGTAGTAGCTGCGAAGGTAGGTGTAAAGATAATCCGCGCCCGTTCCCTGGGCGCCGGAACGCGAACGGGCGATAACGGTCAGATCCGGGGGCGTGCCACCAAACCATTCCTTTGCTTGCTTGGGGTCAATCGCCGCCTTCATCGTGTCGCCCACCTTGGCGTCGGTAAACAGCAGGTTGTCCTTGATCTGCTGCTCTGTCAGCCCGATGTCCTTGAGCCGGTTGTAGCGCATGAAGGCAGCCGAATGGCAATTGAGACAGTAGTTGACGAACAACTTGGCGCCGTTCTGCAGCGCTGCCAGATCGTTGGTCTTGTTGGGTGCCTTGTCCCAGGAGATGCCGTCTGTTGCTGCTTGCGCCCCGAAGGCCAGCACCAGCGAAGCCAGCAGCCCGAGCGCCAGTTTTTTGAATCTAATCATGGTGTCAGTCTCCGGCTCAATGGGCAGCAAAGGTCACGCGGTCAGGCACGGTCTTGAAGGTACCCAGGCGGCTCCACCAAGGCATAAGCAGGAAAAAGCCGAAGTAGAACAAGGTGCCAACCTGCGAAACGCGCTCGTTCAGGGCCGAGGGGGCCTTGATACCGAGGTAACCCAGAACAATGAAATTGATCACAAAAACCGCATAGAGGTACTTGTGCCAGTCCGGGCGATAACGAATGGACTTGACTTCGCTGTGGTCAAGCCACGGCAAGAAGAACAAGATGATGACAGCGCCACCCATCACCACAACGCCCCAAAACTTGGGGTCAAAGACGAGCATGGCAGCCACCAAGGCCAGAGCAACGACAGCAATCGCACCCTTGAGAGCAGCAGAGACACGGCCCTTGAGGACGGTGAACACCGCGGCAGCGGCGACGCAGGCCACAAAGACATACATCATCTCACCAGTAACTGCACGCAACATCGAATAAAACGGTGTGAAATACCAGACTGGTGCGATATGAAGAGGGGTCTTCAAGGGATCAGCCGGGATGAAATTGTTGTACTCCAAAAAATAGCCGCCGGCTTCAGGCGCGAAAAAGATGATCGCTGTAAAGATCATCAAGAACACGCTCACGGCGAAAATGTCATGTACTGTGTAGTAAGGATGAAAAGCGATGCCGTCAAGCGGCTTGCCGTTAGCATCCTTGTGGGCCTTGATTTCAACGCCGTCAGGGTTGTTGGAACCCACTTCATGCAGCGCGATCAGGTGCGCCACGACCAATCCAAGCAACACCAGTGGCACGGCGATCACGTGGAACGCAAAGAAGCGGTTCAGTGTTGCATCACCCACCACAAAGTCACCGCGGATCAGGAGGGCCAGATCCGGACCGATGAAGGGAATGGCGGCAAACAAGTTCACGATCACTTGCGCCCCCCAGTAGCTCATCTGGCCCCAGGGAAGCAGGTAGCCCATGAAAGCTTCGGCCATCAGCGCCAGGAAAATCGCACAGCCGAAAAGCCAGATCAGCTCGCGTGGCTTGCGGTAGCTTCCGTACATAAGGCCGCGGAACATGTGCAGGTACACCACAACGAAGAACGCGCTGGCGCCGGTGGAGTGCATGTAGCGAATCAGCCAACCCCACGGCACGTCCCGCATGATGTACTCGACCGAGCCGAAAGCCAGAGCGGCGTCGGGCTTGTAGTGCATCGTCAGGAAAATGCCGGTGACGATCTGGATCACCAGCACCAACAGTGCTAGCGAGCCGAACACATACCAGAAGTTGAAATTCTTGGGCGCGAAATACTCGCCCATGTGCTCTTTGTACAGCTTGCTGGCGGGGAATCGGTTGTCGACCCAGTTCAGCAGTTTCGCGCCCGCGGGTGCGTCAGGAGAAATTTCTTTTAGTTCAGCCATAACAGTTCCTACTCAGTGAAGGTGCGGCCTGCGGGGATGCGCCGGCGCGCTCCTGACAAGCTTCAGGCCTTTTTGTCTTCGCCAATCAGCAGACGACTATCCGAAAGGTACATGTGGGGAGGCACCTCCAGGTTGTCCGGGGCCGGCTTGTTTTTGTACACGCGGCCGGCCATGTCGAAGGTCGAGCCGTGGCAAGGGCAGAGGAAGCCACCTTGCCAGTCATCCGGCACGGAAGGCTGGGCGCCCATCTGGAATTTGTCGACCGGCGAGCAGCCAAGGTGGGAGCAAATGCCAACGGCTACCATGACTTCTGGCTTGATCGAACGGTTATCGTTGCGTGCGTAAGCCGGGGTGAGTTCCTCGGGCTTGCGCTGAGACTTCGGATCGGCAAGCTGATTTTCGACTTTTTTAAGGGCGGCGATCTGCTCCGGCGTGCGTTTGATGATCCAGACGGGCTTGCCGCGCCATTCGACAGTGAGCTTTTCGCCCGGTTTGAGGGTAGAGATGTCCACCTCGACCGCCGCACCGGCCGCTTTGGCGCGCTCGGAGGGCTGAAAAGTGCTGACGAAAGGGACCGCGACTGCCGCAACGCCCGCGCCGCCAACGGCACAGGTCGAGATGATCCAGTTTCTTTTTTGGTGGTCGACGTCTGCGCCGGGTGGCGCCACAAGGCTTGAATTACTGCTAGCTTGGGTCATGAGATTCCTTGAAGGACTCGCTTGAAAAAGGCTTGTTAGGGACAACCCGGCATTGTAGCGGAGCGAATGGGCGAATTTTGGCAGATGCTTGTGGGGGCGGGGGCTGCGCGCCTTGGTGGCAGCCTGACCGGTAACCGGGCTCGGCCACCTACAACAGCTTGCGAATAAAGCCGGTCTCGTCTCGCACCAGGCCTTCGATAATTCCTCAGGGCCTGTGCGTCTATTTTTTCACCCCCCGGAAAGCAAGCCATGACCATGTTTCAGGAATTTAAACAATTCGCCCTCAAAGGCAATGTGATGGATCTGGCGGTTGGCGTCATCATCGGCGCGGCTTTCGGCAAGATAGTGGATTCCATGGTGTCGGATCTGATCATGCCGCTGGTGGGCAGGCTGGCGGGAAAGCTTGACTATTCTGGCCTTTTCATCGCGCTCGGCCAGATACCCGCAGGCACCGTCAACACAGTGGACGCGATACGCAAAGCCGGGGTGCCAGTGCTCGCGTATGGCAACTTCATCACGGTGTCCGTCAACTTCGCTTTGCTGGCATTCATTATTTTCATGATGGTCAGGCAAATCAATCGCCTGAAGAAATCCGATCCTGTGGCTCCTGTCGCGGTCGCGGCAACGCCCGAGGGCGTAGTATTGCTGCGGGAAATACGTGACAGCCTGAGGCGAGAACCCTGAGCGCGGTCGTTCCGCCACGCCGTTTCCGCTCAAGCCGCCAGGGACCGCGCCATGCGGATAGCCGCCAGCAGGCTAGAAGCGTCAGCCCGCCCGGTGCCTGCGATGTCGAACGCGCTGCCGTGGTCGGGGCTGGTACGCAACAAAGGTAAGCCGAGCGTGACGTTCACGCCCTGCTCCATGCCCAGATATTTCACGGGGATCAGCCCTTGATCGTGGTACATCGCCACCACCACATCAAACTCGCCCACGCGCCCGCCCGAGGCTCGGGCGCGCATGAAAATGGTGTCGGGGGCATGGGGGCCGCTGGCCTGAATGCCGGCGGCTTGCGCGGCCGCGATCGCCGGCGCGATGATGTCGACTTCTTCGCGGCCAAACAGGCCGCCTTCTCCGGCATGCGGATTCAAACCTGCAACCCCGATTTTTGGCGGGCGACCGAGGATCAGCGTCAGCGCCGCGTGGGTGATCCGCAAAGTCTCCAGCACGGTGTCAAAACGCACCGCCTCGATGGCCTCGCGCAAGGAAATATGAATGCTGACCAGCACGGTTCTGAGTTCGGGGTTGGCCAGCATCATGCGCACTGGCATGTCAGCCAGAGATTTGCCCAGATAGGCGGCTGCCTGGGCCTGCAACATTTCGGTGTGGCCCGGGAAACGCGAACAGTCGCCACCTGCGGCAAAAAGCGCTTCTTTGTGGATGGGCGCCGTGATCATTCCGCGCGCCTGGCCCGACAGCACCGCCTGCGCGGCCGCCACGATGCATTCTGCCCCCGCGCGACCGGCAGCTGCGCTGATCTGCCCGTAAGCGGGCGGCGCCTCGAGCTCACAAGCCTGCCAGACGCCGATGCAGCGCGGCGGCACGCTGGCGACGTCGGCGAAGCCAGACAGTTCGGCCACTGCAAGCGGCAACGCGCTCGTCTGCGCGCTGGCCGAATCACTCGCCGCATCGGACGTAGCCACCAACTGCGCAGCCCGCCGCAGGACGGCAACATCCCCCACCACGACACAACCACACAACTCCGCCGGGGCCCGGGCAAAGGCTTTGGCGATGATTTCCGGGCCGATGCCCGCGGCATCGCCCATGGTGATGAGAAAGGGATGGTCGCTAGTCATGAAAACCCGTCAAGCGGGATTGTCAATGTCGACAAACTGATGCATCAGCCCGAACTGCTCGGCGACATGCGCGGCTACGGCAGGCGCGCCGTAGCGCTCGGAGGCATGGTGGCCGCAAGCGATGTAAGCCACACCCATTTCACGCGCCAGATGCGCTTGCGGCTCGGAGATTTCGCCGGTGATGAAAGCGTCGGCACCGGCGGCCATCGCCGATTCGAAATACCCCTGAGCCCCGCCGGTGCACCAGGCGATATTTTCGAGAGGCCGGCCAGTCACTGAATCGGGGGCGACGCAAACGACCGGCCGCTGCAGGACGTCAGAGACATGGCCGGCAAGACTGGCGGCGTTATCAAAGCCCGCTCCCTGCGCACGCCGACCGATGAAGCCCAAGGCGTTGTCGCCGAATCGCCCGGCCTCCGCAGGATGGGCTAAGAGTCCAAGCAAGCGGCCGAGCTGCGCGTTGTTGCCCAGCTCCGGATGGGCGTCGAGTGGCAGGTGGTAGGCAAACAGATTGATGTCCTTGCCCAGCAAAAGGGCCAGCCGGCGCTTCATCCAGCCCGTCACCCGAGCGTCCTGACCGCGCCAGAAAAGACCGTGGTGCACGAAGATCGCATCGGCCTGAAGGTCCACCGCCGCCTCAATCAGCGCCAGGCTGGCCGTCACGCCCGACACGATGCGGCGCACCTTGTCGCGGCCTTCGACTTGCAAACCGTTCGGACCGTAATCCTTGAAACGCTCGGGCTGAAGCAAGCCGTCAAAGGCCTTGAGGAGCGCGTCGCGGGAAGCCTCGGCCGGACTGGCGGTCGGCTCGGCCGAAAACGTTAAAAACCCTGAATTCGTTGCCACAAAAGCTTTTCCTTGGATTGCTGGCTCGGCTGCACCGGGGCGCCTGAACTGAAGCGCCACTGCGGACGCTGATGCCGGATTATCGCCACGACCCGCCTGCCCGGCTCCGGGGCGGCATTTCCAGTCGGGCTGAAGATTCGGGGGCCGATCAGCGAAAATCAATCTGCGTCTTGCCTCTGAGCCACCTTGCAAACAAGCCCGAACGGGCCCGTCAGGCACGCCGACTTTTCAAATCCGACTTTTCCCTTGAGGCCCATCCCCATCATGCGCAGATCCTGGCAGTTGTTTTCACAAGTCGTCACCGTGCTTCTGGCGGTCTACTTCGTCGTGATCAGCCTGAAACCCGAATGGTTGGACCAGCGCCCCAGTGCGGGCTCTGTGGCGGTGTTCGAGGCGCCGACCGGCACTGGCGCCAAGGTGGCAGGGGCACCCGGAAGTCTTAGCGCAGCAGCCAAGGCCGCCTCAGGCGCGGTAGTCAGCATCAATGCCAGCAAGGCGGCCGCGCGCAACCCAAACGCAGAAGACCCATGGTTCCGCTTCTTTTTTGGCGATCAAGGTCGCAGCGAGCCACAAGTCGGCCTTGGCAGCGGCGTGATCGTCAGCCCTGGCGGTTACATCCTCACCAACAACCATGTGGTCGCAGGCGCTGACGAGATCGAAGTCATTCTGAACGACACCCGCAAGGCCAGAGCCAAGGTGATCGGAACCGACCCGGAAACCGACCTGGCCGTGCTCAAGATTGAGCTCGACAAGTTGCCGGTGATCGTGCTGGGCACCGCGGAAACGCTGGAAATCGGCGACCAGGTGCTGGCCATTGGCAACCCGTTTGGCGTCGGGCAAACCGTGACCAGCGGCATCATCAGCGCGCTGGGCCGCAACCAGCTCGGCATCAACGTCTTCGAGAACTTCATCCAGACCGACGCCGCCATCAACCCCGGCAATTCGGGCGGCGCGCTGGTCGACACGCAAGGGCGCCTGCTGGGCATCAACACGGCCATTTATTCCCGCTCGGGCGGCTCCATGGGCATAGGCTTCGCCATCCCGGTGTCGACGGCAAGGCAGGTGCTTGACAGCATCGTCAAAGAGGGGCAAGTGACGCGCGGCTGGATTGGTGTCGAACCACAAGACCTCACGCCAGAGCTGGTTCAGGCCTTCAGCATCAGCGCCAAGAGCGGGGTGATCATCACCGGCGTGATGCAAAAAGGGCCGGCTGCGCAAGCGGGCATCAAGCCCGGCGATGTCATCACGGCAGTGGCGGGTCAGCGCGTACAGAACGTCACTGAATTGCTCGGCGCCATTGCGACCCTCAAGCCCGGCGTCAGCGCCGTGTTGATGATTCAGCGACGCGAGGCCACCTTGCAACTGTCTGTAACACCCGGCAAACGCCCGCGTCCGGGGATACCGCGCTGAAAAAGCGACGGCGAGAGCGACAATTCAGGACTTGACGGCAGCGTCCTCGTTGTCCGTCGCTGGGGCCTTTGTGTGTTTTACAAACACCTGTGCGGCCAGAATGCCGACCTCGTACAAGCCGCCGACCACGCCCAGCAGCATGATCATGGAGCCGGCGTCGGGAGGTGTCACGAGCGCGGTGCCGACGGCCGCCAACACCCAAAAGTAACCGCGGTATTCACGCAGCTGAGCGACCGTCAGCACGCCCATGCGCACCAGCAGGATGACCGCAATCGGCACCTCGAAAGCCAGCCCGAAGGCCAGGAACATGCCCAGCACAAAGTTAAGGTATTCCTCGATGTCAGGCGCTGCCGTGATCGACTTGGGCGCAAAGCTCTGGATGAAGGTGAACACCTGGCCAAAGACGAAGAAATAGCAAAAAGCCACGCCAAAGAAAAACAGCAAGGTGCTGGACACCACCAGCGGCATGACGAGCTTTTTCTCGTGACTGTAGAGCCCGGGCGCTACAAACGCCCAGACCTGGTAGAGCACCACCGGCAAGGCGATCATGAAGGCGGCCATGAACAAGATCTTGATCGGCACCACGAACGGTGAAATCACGTTGGTGGCGATCAGGGTCGCCCCCTTGGGCAGGCTGGCGATCAGGGGCGCCGCCAGCAGGTCGTAAAGCGCGCCCGGCCCAGGGAACAGAGCCAACAAGGCCGCCGCCACGCCGACCGCGATCACCGCCTTGATCATCCGGTCGCGCAATTCCATGAGGTGCTGCACGAAGGGCTGCTCGGTGCCCGCGAGTTCGTCAGGCTTGTCGGTTTGCGGATCACTCATGAAGAAAAAAGGCCTTGCAGTTCGGGCTTGACGCGGGCTCCACAGGCCATCGATCCAGCCGCCATAAAAGAATGCTCAGGGTGCGAAGCGCAAGCCGAAAAGCCTGGTCTAGACATGCGGGTTGGCACGCGACTTGGGCCGGTAGCGCGCCACCCGTGCCGCACCCGACAAAGCCTTGGTCCGGACGCCGGATCGGGCCTTGAACCATTGCGGCATTGCGCCCTGCTTGAGCCGCCAGTTTTTCCCTGGGTGCTTGTACTCGGGATAGCTGATCATGCCGGGCGCCTCGTCAACGCTGCTACCAGAGGCATCGGCCAGCGCCGTGGTTTCGGCCCAGGACTTTTCAAAGTCGCTGGCATTGGTCTGGATGGAGTTCTCGACATCGCGGGCGGCGCCTTCGACGCTGTCCTTCATCTTTTTGAGCTCATCGAGTTCCATGGAGCGATTGACTTCGTTCTTGACATCGGCGACATAGCGCTGCGCCTTGCCCAGCAAGGCGCCCACGGTGCGCGCCACACGCGGCAGTTTCTCGGGGCCGATGACGATCAGTGCCACGGCGCCGATCAGCGCGATTTTGGAAATGCCGAGATCAATCACGTTGGTTCAAGCCGGCGCAAGAAGTCCGGGCACTGGGGAACGCTGGAAAAGCTCAATGAAGACCTGATCAGGATTTTTGACGCGCTTGCACGTCGATGGTGGTCTTGTCTGCCGGCACTGGTTGCGCGGTGACTTGGGCTGTGGCCGTGGCAGCGGCAGCGGCAGGCGCGGCTGGCTCTTCAGCCGCTGGCTGGCCGCCTTCTTTCATGCCATCCTTGAAGCCCTTGACCGCACCGCCGAGGTCGCCGCCGATGTTCTTGAGCTTCTTGGTACCAAACACCATGACCACGATGAGCAGGACGATCAACCAATGCCAGATGGAAAACGAACCCATATTTCTCTCCTAAGCGGTGATGCCGGCCAAAAACTGCCAGCGTGTGTGAATGGGAGCGATTCTAAAGCGCTTGGCCGCCGGAACATGAACCCGCTTCGGATTGTCCTTGGTCACAGTGTTTGAAACCGTTACCGACTCAGCCGCGCAACCAGGGGCGCGGCCCGCCCATCACGTGGATATGCAAGTGATGGACTTCCTGGCCGCCTTCCGCGCCGGTGTTGGTGACGATGCGAAAACCGCCCTCAGGATAGGGCCTGCAGCCCTGCTCCAGCGCCAGCCTTGGCGCCAGGGCCATCATGCGGCCGAGCAGCGCCTCATGCTCGGGCCCGACCTGCGCCATGGAAGCGATATGGCGCTTGGGAATCATGAGGAAATGCACAGGCGCCCACGGCTGAATATCGTGAAAAGCCAGTATTTGATCGTCCTCGTAAACCTTGCGGCTGGGAATCTTCCCAGCAGCGATCTTGCAGAACAGGCAAGTTTCCAGGTGATCAGATGGCAGCAGTGTCATGCCGTCAACTCCTCTTGGGGCAGGCGACTGGCATTCAGGCGCAGCCAGCCCTTGATACAGCGGTACAGGTACCACAACCAGACCAGGCCATAAGCCAGCATGCCCGGAACAATAAAAACCAGCCACAGCGGCGACAACAGCACCAGCCAGACCAGGGTCCACCAGAACGTGGCGATCATGAAGTTGTGATGCGCCACATAAAGCGGATTGACTTCGTCAGCGCGGCGCAGGTAGTTGATGATCAGGGCGATCACGGCAAAGACGCCACCGCTGAACCATGCCAGCGTGTGCAGTCCGTAGAGAATCTGCATGATCAGCTTGTCGTTGGAGCTGCTGCCTGCCTCGCCCAAAGGCGCCTGAGAGTTCATGAAGTTTCCTTGCAATCTGTGAAACCCTGGACGAGCGCGAAAACGCTCTCCTTGCAACGTGCCGTGCGGACTTATCTTTCCGCGTCGGCGCGCAGCAGCGCCTTGCGCAAGGCTTTTTCCTCGATGCCGCTGGTGCCTTCGCGCCGCTCCAGCTCGGCAATCACGTCGGCCGGCGTCAGCCCGTAATGGGCCAGCGCGATCAGGGTGTGAAACCACAAGTCGGCCACTTCACCGACCAGCTTGCCCTGCAAAGCGGCTGTGGGGCCGCCGTGGTCAAGGTCCTTGGCGGCCATCACGGTTTCGGTGGCTTCCTCGCCAATTTTTTTCAAAAATGCGTCCGGGCCCTGATGCAGCAGCCGGGCCACATAACTTTTGCCGGGGTCCCCCCCGTTGGCCACCTTGCGGCTTTCGATCACCTGGGCCAGGCGGGCGAGCGAGTCGTTCGAAGTCATGCTTGTTTACTTGTAAATATGTTGCGGGTCTTTGAGCACCGGCTCGGCCGCCACCCATTGGCCCTGGTCATAGCGGTGGAAAAAGCAGCTGTGGCGGCCGGTGTGGCAGGCAATCGAGGGGCCGCTGTCCTGCCCGAGCTGGGTGATTTTCAGCAAGATCACGTCGTTGTCGCAGTCAAGCCGGATCTCATGCACGGTCTGGACATGGCCGGACTCTTCCCCCTTGCGCCACAGGCGGCCGCGCGAGCGGCTGAAATACACAGCCCGGCCCGAATCAGCCGTTTCCTGGAGCGCCTCGCGGTTCATCCAGGCAAACATCAGCACGTCGCCGCTGGCGGCTTCTTGCGCAATCACGGGGATCAGGCCCCGTTCGTCCCATCGGACTTCATCTAACCAGTTCATGGGCCTATTGTCTGCGAAGCAAAGGCAGCCCGGCGCCAGTGCGCCAGGGTCGGCGAAGGCCGGGGCCCGGCCTCAGAGGCGAACCGGGATGCCGCGTTCGGCCATGCGCTGCTTGGCCTGCTGCACGGTGTATTCGCCGTAATGAAAAATGCTGGCTGCCAGCACCGCATCGGCGCCGCCGATCTGTATGCCATCGGCCAGATGGTCCAGGTTTCCGACCCCGCCCGAGGCGATCACGGGCACGCTCACGGCATCGCTCACGGCCCGTGTCAGCGCCAGGTCAAAACCGGCCTTGGTGCCGTCACGGTCCATGCTGGTGAGCAAAATTTCGCCCGCCCCGCGCAGCGCCATTTCGATGGCCCAGGCAACCGCGTCCAGGCCGGTATTTTTGCGGCCGCCGTGGCTGTAGACATCCCAGCCGGCGCCACGCGTCAAAGCCTCTTCATCGGAGCGCCGCTTGGCGTCGATGGCAACGACGATGCACTGCGCGCCATAGCGCGCGGAAGCGTCTTCGATCACCTGCGGATTGGCCAGTGCGGCCGAATTGAAGCTGGTCTTGTCCGCACCGGCATTGAGCAGCCGCCGGACATCGTCCACCGTCCGAACACCGCCGCCCACGGTCAGGGGGATGAAAACCTGCGAGGCCACGGCCTCGATGATGTGCAGGATCAGGTCACGCCCGTCGCTGGTGGCCGTGATGTCCAGAAAAGTCAGCTCGTCAGCACCCTGGTCGTTGTAGCGCGCAGCAATCTCGACCGGGTCTCCGGCGTCGCGCAGTGCAAGGAAGTTGACGCCCTTGACCACACGGCCGCCGGTCACGTCGAGGCAGGGAATGATTCGTTTGGCGAGCATTTGGTCAGTCAAGAATAGCCTGCGCAGCCTTGCTGCGGATGGATAGGCGAAAAGCCAGGACAGAGCCCCTTGGCCCGGACATCTCCCGTGTGGAGTGAGCAGTGAGGCAGATCAGCCGTTGAGCTCGTCGGCCCGGCTCTGCGCTGCCGCAAAGTCGAGGTCGCCGCTGTAAATCGAGCGGCCACAGATCACGCCTTCGACCCCGTCGTCTTCTACCGCACACAAGGCGTCGATGTCTGCCATGTTGGACAGTCCGCCCGAAGCGATGACCGGGATGGACAGGGCCTGGGCGAGTCTGACGGTGGCTTCGATGTTGATGCCGCTGAGCATGCCGTCGCGACCGATGTCGGTGTAGATGATGGATTCGACGCCGTAGTCTTCAAACTTCTTGGCCAGATCGACCACCTCGTGGCCCGTGAGCTTGCTCCAGCCGTCTGTGGCGACCTTGCCGTCCTTGGCGTCGAGGCCGACGATGATGTGACCGCCAAAGGCGGTGCAGGCGTCTTGCAAAAAGCCCGGGTTTTTCACGGCGGCCGTGCCGATGATGACGTAGCGCAGTCCGGCGTCCAGGTAGCGCTCGATGGTGTCGAGGTCACGGATACCGCCGCCTAACTGGACCTCGATTTCGCTGCCAACTTCGAGCAGGATCTTGCGAATGGCCAACTCGTTTCTGGGCTTGCCCGCGAAGGCGCCATTAAGGTCCACCAGATGCAAACGCCGCGCGCCTTTGTCGACCCAACTGCGCGCCATCGCTGCGGGGTCCTCGCCAAAGGTCGTGGACTGGTCCATGTCGCCCTGTTTAAGACGCACGCAATGGCCGTCTTTCAAGTCAATCGCGGGGATAAGTAGCATGTTGCGTTAAAAAGGAAGACAAGAAATCGGGTGAGGCAGGCCAGGAAAACTGGTAACAAAAGCCAAACTCGGGTCCGTATAAATCAGCACAAATGCGCAAGAAACGTCCCTCAGGGATTCCAGTGCAAGAAATTGCGGTAGAGGGCCAAGCCATGGTTTGCGCTTTTTTCAGGGTGAAACTGGGTCGCAAAAATATTATCTCGTGCAACCACGGCAGCAAAGCGCCCGCCATAGTCTGCTTCGCCGGCAGTGTTGCGCGAATCAGACGGCTTCGCGTAAAAACTATGGACAAAATAGAAATAAGATGCTTGGGGCACCCCGACCCATAGTGCATGCGGAAGCGCGCGAAAGTCGGGAGAAGAAGCGCTGCCAGAGCTGCCCTGAAAAACCTCGTTCCAGCCCATCTGCGGCACCTTGTAGCGGCTGCCGTCCGGCTGAAGCCGGCCTGCCAGGTCAAATTTGACGACTTCACCCGCAATCAGGCCCAAACCAGGCGTACCAACACCGGCAGGCCCCTCCTCGCTGCGGTCTAGCAGCATCTGCATGCCAACGCAAACACCGAACAGCGGCTTGGTCGCAGCGGCGTGCAGCACGGCTTCGTGCAGGCCGGACTCAGCCAGCTCGCGCATGCAGTCGGGCATGGCGCCCTGCCCCGGCAAGACCACGCGGTCTGCATCACGCACCGCTTGCGCGCTGGCTGTGACGATCACCTCCCAGCCCGTGCCCTCGGCCACGTGCGCCACCGCCTGCGAGACCGAGCGCAAATTGCCCATGCCGTAGTCGACCACGGCGACTTTTTTCAGAACAGCCATAAAAACATCAGGTGCGTGGCGCTTGCCGTTTGAGTCGGAACCCTGCCCATGAACCGCTCGCAGGCGCGGCGACTCAGAGCGAACCCTTGGTCGAGGGGATCACACCGGCCATGCGCGGGTCGTGTTCGAGCGCCATGCGCAGCGCGCGCGCAAAGGCCTTGAACACGGTCTCGGCCTGGTGGTGGGCGTTTTCGCCGCGCAGGTTGTCAATGTGCAGGGTGACGAACGCGTGATTGGCGAAACCCTGAAAAAACTCGAAAGCCAGTTGCGAGTCAAAGGTGCCGATCATGCCGCTGGTGAAGGGCACGTTCATGACCAGCCCCGGGCGCCCCGAAAAGTCGATCACCACGCGGCTCAGCGCCTCGTCGAGCGGCACATAAGCATGGCCGTAGCGGCGCAGGCCTTTCTTGTCGCCAACCGCCAGGGCCACCGCCTGGCCCAGGGTGATGCCCACGTCCTCGACCGTGTGATGGCCGTCGATGTGCAGGTCGCCGTCGGCCTGGATATCCAGATCAATCAGCCCGTGGCGGGCGATCTGGTCGAGCATGTGGTCGAAAAAACCGATGCCCGTGGCCAGACGTGAGACGCCGGTGCCGTCCAGATTGACCCGGGCGGTGATCTTGGTTTCAGCCGTGTTGCGCGTGACTTCAGCGGTGCGCGCGGCGAAAGGGGTGGCGGCGGTGGTCATAGGGATTTTTCAAGAATCGCCAGCAACTGCGTGTTCTCGTCGGCGGTGCCCACGGTCAGTCGCAGGCAGTTGGCCAGCAAGGGATGCATTTTAGAAATGTTTTTGATCAGCACGCCGCCCGCCTTCAGGCGCTCGAACACCCGACCGGCAGCGTCGCCGCCGGCGCCAGGGGCACTGGCCTGGGCGTTAGCGTCGGCATCAAGCACGCGCACCAGAATCATGTTGGCGTCACTGTTCCAGACCTGCAGGCCGGGCATCGCGCGCAAGGCCGTCATCAGGCGCTCGCGCTGCTGCACCAGGTCCGCCGCCTGGGCCGCGAAGACCGGCTGGTGCTCCAGCGCGAACAAGGCCGCCTCGCAATTGAGGACGCTGATGTTGTAGGGCGGGCGCACCTTGTCGAACTCGGCGATGAGCGCCTTCGGGCCCATCATGTAGCCCAGACGCACGCCCGCCAGACCGAACTTGCTAAGCGTGCGCATCAACAGCACATGGCTGTGGCGGGCGATGCGGTCGATGTAGCTCTTGCTGGAAAACGGCTGGTAAGCCTCGTCCATGACGACCAGACCGCCCTGCGCGCCGACGGCGTCGATGATCTTTTCGATCACCGCGTCGTCCCAGAGGTTGGCGGTGGGGTTGTTCGGGTAGGCGAGGTAGACGATGGACGGCCGGTGCTCGGCGATGGCGGCCAGCATGGCCACTTCGTCCAGCTCGAAATCGGCCGTCAGCGGCACGCCGATGAAGGCCAGGCCTTGCAACTGCGCGCTCATGGCATACATCACGAAGCCGGGTACCGGCGCCAGCACGCCAGCGCCAGGCACCTGGCAGGCCAGCGCCAGCAAGGAGATCAACTCGTCCGAGCCATTGCCCAGCATGAGCTCAAAGCCTTCAGGCATACCTGCGTAAGCGGCCAGCGCGCGGCGCAGGTCGTTGACGCGGCCGTCCGGGTAGCGGTTCAGCGCCAGCGCGCCCAGGCGCTTTCCCAGTTCGGCCTGCAAATGCGCGGGCAAACGGTGCGGATTCTCCATGGCATCGAGCTTGACCATGCCCGTGGAATCCTGAACGGCATAGGCGTGCATGGACTGCACATCCTGGCGGATGCGGTTTTGCAGCGCCAGCGAGAGCGCGTCTGGTTGGGGGGTCATGGGGCAGCTCGCATGGTCGGAACGACCGCCAGTCGCATCTCGGCGGCGCGCGCGTGGGCTTGCAGGCCTTCGCCATAAGCCAGTTCAGCCGCCACCGGGCCCAGCACTTGTGCACCGGCCTGACTGACTTCAATCAGGCTCGAGCGTTTTTGAAAATCGTAAACACCCAGCGGGCTTGAAAAGCGCGCCGTTCCGCTGGTCGGCAACACATGGTTGGGGCCAGCACAATAGTCGCCCAGGCTTTCGCTGGTGTAGGCGCCCAGGAAAATGGCGCCGGCGTGCCGCAGCAAGGGTTCCCAGCGCTGGGGATCGCGGCTGGAAACCTCGAGGTGTTCGGGCGCGATGCGGTTGCTTAGCGCGCAGGCTTCTTCCATGGAGCGCGTGTGAATCAGCGCGCCCCGGTCAGACAATGACTTGGCGATGATGGCTGCGCGCGGCATGGCGGGCAGCAGGCGATCGATGGCGGCTTGCACGGCGTCGATGTAAGCAGCGTCAGGGCTGAGCAAAATGCTTTGCGCGAGTTCGTCATGCTCGGCCTGGCTGAACAAATCCATGGCCACCCAGTCGGCCGGTGTGCTGCCGTCAGCCAGCACCAAAATCTCGGAGGGCCCGGCGATCATGTCGATGCCCACCGTGCCAAAAACGCGGCGCTTGGCGGCGGCCACATAGGCGTTGCCGGGGCCGGTGATCTTGTCCACCGCCGGCACCGTGGCCGTGCCGTAGGCCAGCGCGGCCACCGCCTGCGCGCCACCGATGGTGAAGGCGCGGCTGACGCCGGCCACGTAGGCGGCGGCCAGCACCAGCGGATTTTTCTCGCCGCGCGGCGTGGGCACCACCATGATGATCTCGCCCACCCCGGCCACATGCGCCGGAATCGCGTTCATCAGCACCGACGAGGGATAAGCCGCCTTGCCGCCGGGCACGTAAATGCCCACGCGGTCCAGCGGTGTGACTTTTTGCCCCAGCAGGCTGCCGTCGGCATCGCGGTAGCTCCAGCTTTCGCCGCAGGCCTTTTTTTGCGCTTCGTGGTAGCTGCGAACGCGCGCCGCGGCGGCCTCAAGCGCGGCGCGCTGGGCTGGCGCCAGACTGTCAAAAGCGGACTTGAGCTCGGTCTGCGTGAGTTCGAGCGCTTGCACGCTGGCCGCATCAAGGCCATCGAAGCGGGCCGTGTACTCAAGCACGGCTGCGTCACCGCGCTGCCGGACGTCGGCCAGGATGGCGGCCACACGCTCTTCGATGGCGGTGTCCGTGTCGGCC
The DNA here is from genome assembly GCA_903941205.1 of uncultured Burkholderiales bacterium. GTDB lineage: Bacteria > Pseudomonadota > Gammaproteobacteria > Burkholderiales > Burkholderiaceae_C > Polaromonas. The sequence continues at coordinate 26,705 of CAJAOB010000332.1, forward strand.
GACCAATGCAGCCGCGCCTTGAAGTCCGCTTCAAACGAAGCGTCAAGGCTGGACAGGCGGGCGGGGCGGGCAGCGAAGTTCATGGTGCTTTGAATGAGTTCAGGCAGCAACAGCCCGGGCCATGGAATCGATGATGCGGCGAATCGGTGCCTGCTTAAGCTTGAGTGCAGCCTGATTGACCACCAGGCGCGAGCTGATGTCCATGATGCGCTCGACTTCGACCAGATGATTGGCCCTGAGCGTGTTGCCGGTGGAAACCAGATCAACGATGGCGTCGGCCAGTCCCGTCAGCGGCGCCAACTCCATGCTGCCATACAGCTTGATGAGGTCGACGTGAACGCCCTTGCTGGCAAAGAAGTCACGCGCAATCGCCACGTACTTGGTGGCCACCTTGAGCCGGCCACCCTGGCGCACCGCTGCGGCATAGTCAAAGCCGTCGCGCACGGCCACACTGATGCGGCACTTGGCGATCTGCAAATCCAGCGGCTGGTACAAGCCCTGGCTGCCCGACTCGAGCAGCGTGTCCTTGCCGACCACGCCCATGTCGGCGCCGCCGTACTGCACGTAAGTGGGCACGTCGGTAGCGCGCACCAGCACCACGCGCACATCGGGCTGGTTGGTCTGCAAGATCAGCTTGCGCGATTTTTCAGGGTCGTCAAGCACCTCGATACCGGCCGACTTGAGCAGTGGCAGGATGTCGTCAAAGATACGACCCTTGGAAAGTGCCAGTGTGATCATGCTTTGACCCGTTCAATGTCTGCGCCGATGCCGCGCAATTTGGTTTCCATCTGGTCATAACCCCGGTCGAGGTGGTAGATCCGCTCGACCACGGTTTCGCCGTCGGCCACCAGGCCCGCAATCACCAGGCTGGCCGAAGCCCGTAAGTCGGTCGCCATCACGGTCGCGCCGGAGAGCTTTTCGACGCCTTCGAGCAAGGCCACCTTGCCGTCAATCTGGATCTTCGCGCCCAGGCGCACCATCTCGTTGACATGCATGAAACGGTTCTCGAAGATCGTCTCCGTGACCTTGCTGGCGCCATGGGAGATCGCGTTGAGCGCCATGAACTGGGCCTGCATGTCGGTCGGAAAGCCCGGGTATTCGGTGGTGCGAAAGGACTGCGCCTTGAGCCGGCCCTGCGACTGGATGCGAATGAAGCCCGCACCATCGGCCTGGCCGGCGCTGATGCTGGCGCCCGCCTCGCGGAGTTTGTCGATCACCACCTCAAGATGGTCTGCCCGGCCATGGCGCAGCACCACGTCGCCGCCGGCAGCGGCCACCGCGCACAAGAAAGTGCCGGTCTCGATGCGATCCGCCACCACCTGATGGCTGGCGCCGTGCAACCGGTCCACGCCCTGGATGCGGATGCGCCGACTGCCCTGGCCTTCTATCTTCGCACCCATGCTGATCAGCATCTCCGCGAGGTCGCCGATCTCGGGCTCCTGCGCGGCGTTTTCCAGAATGGTTTCACCGTCAGCGAGCGCCGCGGCCATCATGAAATTTTCGGTGCCGGTCACGGTCACCATGTCAGTGGTGATGTGGCAGCCCTTCAGGCGCGTCAGCCCGGACGCCAGCTTGGCGACCATGTAACCGTGTTCGACCACGATGTCGGCGCCCATGGCCTGCAAGCCCTTGATGTGCTGGTCAACCGGGCGCGAGCCAATGGCGCAGCCACCGGGCAGCGACACGGTGGCGTGGCCAAAGCGCGCCAGCAACGGCCCCAGCGCGAGCACCGATGCGCGCATGGTCTTGACCAGGTCGTAAGGCGCCTCGGGATTGTTCAAGCCGCTGGCGTCAAGCCTTACGGTCCCGGCATCGGGCTGGCCGGGCGCGCCCTGCTCGGCGCTCACGCCCATGTTGCGAATCAGCTTGAGCATGGTCGAGACGTCTTGCAGACGCGGCACGTTGGTCAGCGTGACCGGCTCGGACGACAAAAGCGCCGCACAGAGCTCGGGCAAGGCCGCATTCTTGGCACCGGAAATGGTGACCGTGCCGGCGAGCGTGTTGCCGCCCCTTATTTTTAACTTGTCCATGGCTTCTTGTGTCTTCTGCTGCTTCTAGCTGGCGCTGCGTCCAGCCCATTCGGCGGGCGTGTAGGTTTTCATCGACAGCGCATGCACCTCATCGGTCTGCATGCGCCCGCCCAAAGTGGCGTAAACGCGCTGGTGACGCTGAATCAGGCGCTGGCCCTCGAACGCAGCGGACACGATGGTGGCATACCAATGCCGTCCATCGCCGGAGAGTTCGATGTGCTCGCAGTCAAGGCCTGCGCTGATAAGGGCCTGGAGTTCTTCGCTGGTCATGAATTCGATCGTGTGGGGCTCAATGACGGATCTTGTAGCCAATTTTCAGGAGATGGACCGCCAGAGCGGATACCAGCAGCAGCGCGGTGCCAACAATGCCCAGACTCAGCCAGGGCGAGACGTCGCTGACGCCAAAAAAACCGTAGCGAAAGCCGTCAATCATGTAGAAAAACGGGTTCAGGTGACTGACCTTTTGCCACACGGGCGGCAAGGAATGAATCGAGTAGAAGACGCCGCTGAGGAAGGTCATCGGCATGATGATGAAGTTTTGGAACACCGCCATCTGGTCGAATTTCTCGGCCCACAAACCGGCGATCAGCCCGAGCGCACCCAGCAGCGCCGCCCCAAGAATGGCGAACACCGCGATCCAGAGCGGCGCCACAAAACCGGGCTGGCCAAAAAACACGGTCACGGCAAAAACACCGGTGCCGACCGCCAGGCCGCGCACCACCGAGGAGCCGACATAAGCCACAAACCAGTGCCAATGCGACAGCGGCGTGAGCAGCAGGAACACCAGATTGCCCATGATCTTGCTCTGGATCAGAGACGACGAGCTGTTGGCAAACGCGTTTTGCAGCACGCTCATCATCACCAGCCCGGGCACCAGAAACGCGGTGTAGCTGACGCTGCCATAAACCTTGACCTGGTCTTGCAGCACATGGCCAAAGATCAGCATGTACAGCACCGACGTCAGGATGGGCGCGCCCACGGTCTGAAAGCCCACCTTCCAGAAGCGCAAGACCTCCTTGTAGAGCAGTGTTTGCCAGCCGGTCATGCCGACACCTCTGCTGCCGCAGGGGCTCGAACTGTCTTGTCAGACATGACTTCCAGAAAGACATCTTCGAGATCAGCCTTGCGGATCTCGACGTCCTCGGCCACCAGACCGGCCTCGCGCACCGCCGCCAGGTACTGCTCGATCTCGAGCGCGTTGTGGGCGGGAAACTGCACGATGCGGCCCGTCACCCGCGCCTTGGCGGCCAGCGCCGCCGGCAGCTCACGGTCAATCTTGAAACGCAGGACGTTCGACGAGGCGCTCTTGAGCAGGTCCGAGGTGGAGGCCAGCGCCACCATACGGCCTTGTTTGAGCATGGCAATGCGGCTGCACAAGGCTTCGGCTTCTTCAAGGTAATGCGTGGTCAGCAACACGGTGCTGCCCTGACGGTTCAGTTTGGCGATGAACTGCCACAGGGTTTGGCGCAGTTCCACGTCGACGCCGGCCGTGGGCTCGTCCAGCACGATCACCGGCGGTTTGTGAACCAGCGCCTGAGCGACCAGCACACGGCGCTTCATACCGCCGGAGAGCTGGCGCATATTGGCTTTGGCCTTGTCGGCCAGACCCAGACTGACCAGCAATTCGTCAATCCAGTCATCGTTGTTTTGGATGCCGAAGTAACCGGACTGAATGCGCAAGGCTTCGCGCACGGAGAAAAAGGGGTCAAAGACCAGTTCCTGGGGAACCACGCCCAAGAGCTTACGGGTCTGTGCGTAATCGGTCACCACGTCCAGCCCGTGCACCTTGACGCGGCCACTGCTGGCCCGCGACAAACCGGCAAGAATGCTGATCAAGGTGGTTTTTCCGGCGCCGTTAGGGCCTAGCAATCCGAAAAATTCACCCTGCTCGATGTCAAAGCTGACTTGGTCCAAAGCCTGAACCACCGAGGAGGACGGAGCCCGCGAAAGTGAATAGGTTTTGGAAACGGATTGAAATGAGATGGCGGGCATGAACCCTCTATTTTAGGGGCTAGCTCACCGGCAGACCCAAGGGGCTGAAATGCCCTGCCAACACCCGCCGCCCGCGACACGGGGCCAAAAGCTTCAGGCGGACGCGGGAATCAGGGAGGCGATGCCGTAAAGACCGGCGAGCTGACGCAGGCGAGCCGGCATGTCGTGAACGAAAAAGGGGCGGCCCAGCGCCTGGGCTTCGCGCCGGCAGGCCAGCATGACGGCCAGCGCGGACGAATCAAAACGGATCAATCTGCCGGCATCGGCCACTACCGGCTCGGGGCCGGCGGGCTGCGCGTGCAAGGCCAGCTTGAGCGCATGTACCGTCGCCTCGGCCTGGTCGTGCGTGAGGGTCGCGGGAAGCTTGAGCATGGTGGTCCGGTCGGTCTGGGGCCTGTTAACGAATGCTGAACATCAACATGAGCGCGAAGGTTGTCGAATAAGGTCAGTAAAAGTGGGGGCAGCGTTAGCGCCCGCGTTCAGACCAGCCTCAGCTCTTTTTCTCGGCCGCGCCGTTTTTATTGCGCTGTGCCAACGTGGCGATCAGGCCATCGATGCCGCGCGCCGAAATTTCCTGGGCAAACTGGGTCCGGTAGGTTTCCACCATCCAGACGCCCAGCACGTTGAGATCATAAATTTTCCAGCCCGCCTCTGACTTTTCCATGCGGTAGTCCAATTGGATCGGATCGCCGCGGCCGATGACTTCGGTGCGCACGATGACTTCGGTATCGCCAGGCGCTGCACGCAAGGGCTTGACCGAAATCGTCTGGTCCTTGACCTGGCTCAGGGCGCCTGCATAGGTTCGAACCAGCATGTTCTTGAACTCATCTTGCAGACGCTTTTGCTGCTCGGGCGTCGCCTGGCGCCAGTTGCGACCCACCGCCGAAGCGGTCATGCGCGAAAAATTAACACTGGGCATGATCTTGCTGTCTACAAAAGCCACCACCTTGCGGACGTCGCCGCTTTGCACTTCCTTATCGGCCTTGATATTGCTCAAGACCTCGTTGGACAGACGGCGAATCATTTCGTCAGGCGCTTCGGTTGCAGCGTGCGCTCCTGGTGCAACAAGCAGGGCTGCCAGGCTCAGGGCGGTGAAGCACGCGCGGGTGAAGTATCTGCGGTTCAAGGTCATGGCAATCTCTCAATCTAACGGTTCAGACCAACGCTGACATTGTGCCGGGTCGGCGTCAGGTCCGCAGGGTGATTCAATTCACGGGAACAACGGTGGTACCTGCTTTTCAGGGCGGAGGCTTCTGGATCGCCGGCGGTATTTTGTCAGGCTCTGGCAGGTCGAAGCGTTCCTCGCTGGGCGCGCCAGATGTGCCGGGCTCTTCCCGGACCTGACCGCGTCGGCGCTGCAAGTAAGCGTCGCGGGTGAAGCTGTATTTGTCGAGTGCTGCGGCTTCAAGCAACTTTCCTGCACCGAGCAAAGTGGCACGCAGGTCCACCAGACGCAAGGTCATCAGGGCGTTGCGACCGGCCACATCGTTCATGCCCGCGACGACATCACCGCGAGAGTCTACGGGCACGGCCAGCGAGTCGCGCAAGGTTGAAGGGCCCAGCAGCGGCAAAACGACATAGGGCCCGGTCGGCACGCCCCAATAACCCAGGGTCTGGCCGAAGTCTTCCTTGTGCCTCTCAAGCCGCAATTCGGTGGCAACGTCGATCAGGCCAGCAAGTCCCAGGGTCGTGTTGACGCCCACCCGAAAGAAGGTTTCCACCGACTCCTTGGGCTTGATCTGAAGGATGTTGTTGGCCAGCGACCAGAGGTCGGCGATATTTCCAAAAAAATTGTAGACCCCGGTCCGCACGAAGGGCGGCGTGACATGCTCGTAAACCGTGGCGACCGGCTTGACAACCACCTCGTCAAGGCCGTCATTGAAACTGGCGACCTGGCGGTTAAAAGGCTCCCAGGGGTCGCGCGGATTGGCGTTCGGCGACATGGCGCAACCCTGCAACACGATAAGGCCGAGCCCCACCAAAGCCGGCAAGGCTGCGCGCAATGACTGCCACGTAAAGGCCGCAGGACTCATTTGGCCGATCCGGCGGCGGCCGGAGCCGCTGCTGCGCCAGCCGGTGCGCTGTCGGCTGCCTTGCTGTAGAGGAACTGGCTGATGAGGGTTTCAAGCACCACGGCCGACTGGGTCTGGGTGATCACGTCGCCCTTTGCCAGATTTTTTTCGGAAGCCCCCGGCTCGATCCCGATGTACTGCTCGCCAAGCAGGCCGCTGGTCAAGATCTTCAGGGAACTGTCCTTTGGGAAAACATAGCGGCTTTCAAGCGCCAGACTGACCGTGGCCTGGTAGCGCTTGTCGTCAAAGCTGATCGTGTCGACCCGTCCGACCACGACGCCGGCGCTCTTGACCGCAGCCCGGGGCTTGAGGCCGCCGATATTGTCGAACTTGGCCATCACGGGGTAAGAGGTGTCGGCCAGTTGCAAGCTCAGGAGATTGGCTGATTTCAAAGCAAGGAACAACAGGGCAAGCAACCCGATGACGACAAAGAGGCCGACCCAACTATCGGTTCTGGAACGTGGCATGACAAACTTTCAAAAACGCTGGGCAGCAAAACCGCCCTTGCCGGGCAAACGAGCTGCCTAGAACTCATCTAAACAAGACGTATTCGATTTTCTCACGCACAGGCATCTCAGGTGCTGTAGCGCTGGCGACAAAACCTCGGGGCAATCCGCTTCACAAACTGAACATCAGCGCAGTCAGCCAGAAATCCAGGCCCAGCACGGCCAGGGAAGCCAGCACCACGGTCCGGGTGGTGGCGCGCGAGACGCCTTCCGGGGTGGGCTGAGCCTGAAATCCTTGGTACAAGGCCACAAAAGTGACGGTCACGCCGAATACAAAACTTTTGATGACGCCGTTGCCAACATCACTCCAGACCTCGACACCGCCTTGCATCTGGCTCCAGAACGAGCCTTCATCAATGCCGATCATCAGCACACCGACGAGGTAACCGCCCAGGATACCGACAGCGCTGAAGACCGCCGCCAGCAAGGGCATGGCGATGATGCCGCCCCAAAAACGCGGGGCTAGGATGCGGCTGACCGGGTCGACGGCCATCATTTCCATGGCCGAGAGTTGCTCGCCGGCCTTCATGAGGCCGATTTCTGCGGTGAGCGCAGTGCCCGCGCGGCCGGCAAAAAGCAAGGCGCTGACCACCGGCCCGAGTTCGCGCACCAGGCTCAGTGCCACCAGCAAGCCCAGCGCTTCGGACGAGCCGTAGCGCTGCAAGGTGTAATAGCCTTGCAGGCCCAGCACGAAGCCCACAAACAGGCCAGACACCGCAATGATGGCCAGGGAATAGTTGCCGAGAAAGAAAATCTGGTCGCGCACCAAGCCAAAACGCTTGAGCGTGACGGCCGACAAGCTGATCAGACGCAGGAAAAGCCGGCTTGCCAGACCCAGTTCGGCCAGCTTCTCGCGCGTGGCAACGCCAATGTCGGCCAAAAATTCCATTGGCGACCGGCGCCTCATGAGCGGCCTTTCCGGCTTGAAACCGCAGCCCCAGGCCGGCTGCTGCGGCCAGACAGGCCAAAGTCGGTTTCCGCGTCAGGCCCCGGGTAATGGAACTCGACCGGGCCTTCGCTCAAGGCATTTACAAATTGGTGGACCAGAGGGTTGGAGGAGTTCATGACCTCTTGCGGCGTGCCCTCCGCAGCAATGCCGCCATTGGCCAGGATGATGACCTTGTCAGCGATGCTGAAGGTCTCTTCCAGATCGTGCGAGACCACAATGCTGCTGATGCCCAAGGTGTCATTGAGCTGGCGGATCAATTGGGCCGCCGTGCCCAGAGAGATCGGGTCCAGGCCGGCAAAGGGCTCGTCGTACATGATCAGTTCAGGGTCCAGCACCATGGCCCGAGCCAGCGCCACGCGTCTGGCCATGCCGCCCGAAATTTCCGACGGCCGCAAATCGCGAGCGCCGCGCAGACCCACCGCGTCGAGCTTCATCAAGACAATGTCGCGGATCAATTCAGCACTCAGGCCGGTGTGCTCGCGCAGCGGAAAAGCCACGTTGTCAAACACGCTGAGGTCGGTGAACAAGGCGCCAAACTGAAACAGCATGCCCATGCGCCTGCGCGCGGCGTACAACTGCGTTTGCCCCAAGTCGCCGACGTTCTGGCCGTCAAACAGGACCGCACCGCCGGTGGATTTTTGTTGCCCGCCAATCAGGCGCAATACGGTGGTCTTGCCACCGCCGGAGGCGCCCATCAGGGCCGTGACCTTGCCGCGTGGCACGCTGAAACTGAGGTCTTTCAGAATAACGCGGTCGCCGCTGGCGCCCGGGTAGGCGAAAGTGACTTGCTTGAATTCGACCAGAGGGGTGGAAATATCGGCCATGAAAGTTGGAAAGCCGGCAGGAAGCCGGCTTTCCTAGGGTTAGCCCTGATGATAAAGCTTTTGTATCGTTCAGCGCGGCAAGTCGCTAAAACCCATCAGGAATTCGTCGACCGCGCGCGCGGCCTGACGCCCTTCACGTATCGCCCAGACCACCAGACTCTGGCCGCGGCGGATGTCGCCGGCGGCGAAGACCTTGGGCACATTCGTAGCATAACCGCCCTTGAAGTCGGTGCTGGCCTTGGCGTTGCCGCGGTTGTCGGCTTCCACGCCAAAGGCCTTGAGCACGGTGCTGACCGGTGCGACAAAGCCCATGGCCAGCAACACCAGATCGGCCTTGAGCAATTGCTCGGAGCCAGGCACTTCCTGCATCTTGCCGTCTTTCCATTCGACATGAACGGTTTTCAAGCCGGTGACCTTGCCCTTGTCGCCGATGAATTCCTTGGTCGAAATCGCAAACTCGCGCTGGCAGCCTTCTTCGTGGGAAGAGGACGTGCGCAGCTTGATCGGCCAGTAAGGCCAGGTCATCGGGCGGTTTTCTTCTTTCGGCGGCTCGGGCATCAGCTCGAACTGGGTCACGCTGACAGCGCCGTGGCGGTTGCTGGTGCCGACGCAGTCCGAACCGGTGTCGCCGCCGCCGATGACGATGACGTGCTTGCCGTCAGCGCGCAATTGGTCTTTGAGCTTGTCGCCCGCGTTGACCTTGTTTTGCTGCGGCAGGAATTCCATGGCGAAATGAATGCCCGCCAGATCCCGGCCAGGCACGGGCAGGTCACGCGACTGTTCGGAGCCTCCCGTCAACAGAACGGCGTCAAAGTCCTTCTGCAACTGGGCGGGCGTGATGGTTTCCTTGGCCCAGTTGGTGACCTTGCTGTCTTTCGGCAGTTCACCGACCAGCACGCCGCAGCGAAAGTTCACACCCTCGGCCTTCATCTGCTCGACACGCCGGTCGATGTGGATTTTTTCCATTTTGAAATCGGGAATGCCGTAGCGCAGCAGGCCGCCCACGCGGTCGTTCTTTTCAAACAGTGTCACGTCATGACCGACGCGTGCGAGCTGCTGGGCCGCAGCCATGCCGGCCGGTCCGGAGCCGACGACAGCGACTTTCTTGCCGGTCTTGTGTTTGGCCAACTGCGGTGTGACCCAGCCTTCGGCCCAGGCGCGGTCGATGATCGCGTGCTCGATCGACTTGATGCCAACCGCGTCGTCGTTCACGTTGAGCGTGCAGGCGGCTTCGCAGGGCGCCGGGCAGATGCGGCCGGTGAACTCGGGAAAGTTGTTGGTGCTATGCAGCGTCAGGAGGGCATTTTTCCAGTCGTTGCGAAAGACCATGTCATTGAAGTCAGGAATGATGTTGTTGACTGGGCAGCCGCTGTTGCAAAACGGCGTGCCGCAATCCATGCAGCGAGCCGCCTGCTGATTGGCTTGCTTGGCGTCCAGGCCAATGACAAATTCCTTGTAATGCTTCACGCGCTCCGCAACGGGCTTGTAGCCCTCTTCCAGACGCTCGTAGTCCATGAAGCCGGTAATTTTTCCCATGATCTCAGTCCTCTGATTCTTCGGTACGTTGTTGGCGCCGGGGGTTCCGCTCAGCGGATAGCCTCAGCTTCAAGCTTTGAGGCAAGCTGACCACTGGCAGTTCCGGTCGCCGCCAGCAACTGGCGCTCCTTGCGCTCGCTCAAGGCCCGCTTGTACTCGTTCGGGAAGACCTTGACGAATTTCAGGCGCGCTTCGCTCCAGTTGTCGAGCAATTCGCGCGCGCGTTTGCTGCCAGTCCAGCGGTTGTGGTCCTGCAACAGGCGTTTGAGCTGGTCTTCGTCGGTCTCGTCGCCATGCCAACCTGACTTGTCGTGCAAATGCTGGTCGGCTGCGCTGACCACCTTGTCCATGGAGACCATGGAGGTGTTGCAACGGGTAGCGAACTGGCCGTCTTCGTCGTACACGTAAGCCACGCCGCCGCTCATGCCGGCAGCAAAATTACGGCCGGTCTTGCCCAACACGGCAACCGTGCCGCCCGTCATGTACTCGCAGCCATGGTCGCCCGTGCCTTCGACGACGGCCGTCGCGCCCGACAAACGCACTGCAAAACGCTCGCCGGCCACGCCACTGAAAAACGCTTCGCCGGTGGTGGCGCCGTACAACACGGTGTTACCGACGATGGTGTTTTTCACCGCTTCGCCACGGAAATCGATGCTCGGGCGCACCACGATGCGACCGCCCGACAAGCCCTTGCCGGTGTAGTCGTTGGCGTCGCCAATCAGGTACAGCGTGATGCCCTTGGCGAGAAACGCCCCAAAGGACTGGCCACCCGTGCCTTCAAGCTGGATGTGCAGAGTGTCGTCAGGCAGACCTTGCGGGTAGCGCCGCGTGAGTTCACCCGAGAGCATGGCGCCGACGGTGCGGTTGACGTTGCGCGCGACATCGATGAACTGGACCTTCTCGCCTTTTTCAAGCGCCGCCTTGGACTTCTCGATCAGGCGCACGTCAAGGGCTTTTTCCAGACCGTGCTCTTGCTCGGAGGTGTGAAGGCGCGGCACGTCGGCCGGCACGTTTGGCTGGTAGAACAGGCGGCTGAAGTCCAGCCCGCCGGCTTTCCAGTGCTCGATGCCTTTCTGCGTGTCGAGCAGGTCCACACGGCCAATCAGGTCGTCGAACTTGCGGATGCCGAGTTGGGCCATTAACTGACGCGCCTCTTCGGCCACAAAGAAGAAGTAGTTGACAACATGCTCGGGCTTGCCGCTGAACTTCTGGCGTAGCACCGGGTCTTGCGTGGCCACGCCGACCGGGCAGGTGTTGAGGTGGCACTTGCGCATCATGATGCAGCCTTCGACCACCAGCGGCGCGGTGGCGAAACCAAATTCGTCAGCGCCGAGCAGGGCGCCGATGACCACATCGCGGCCGGTTTTCATCTGGCCGTCGGCCTGCACGCGAATGCGGCCGCGCAAGCGGTTGAGCACCAGCGTCTGCTGGGTTTCGGCCAGGCCGATTTCCCAGGGCGAGCCAGCGTGCTTGATTGATGACCAGGGCGAAGCACCCGTGCCGCCGTCATGGCCGGCAATCACCACGTGGTCAGACTTGGCCTTGGCCACGCCCGCCGCGATGGTGCCGACGCCAACTTCCGACACCAGCTTGACGCTGATGCTGGCGCGCGGGTTGACGTTTTTCAGGTCATGAATGAGTTGCGCCAGGTCTTCGATCGAGTAGATGTCGTGATGCGGCGGCGGAGAGATCAAACCCACGCCTGGCACAGAGTAGCGCAGAGCACCGATGTACTCGCTGACCTTGCCGCCCGGCAACTGCCCGCCCTCGCCGGGCTTGGCTCCCTGGGCCATCTTGATCTGAATCTGGTCGGCTGACATCAGGTACTCAGCCGTCACACCAAAGCGGCCAGACGCCACTTGCTTGATGCGCGAGCGCAAGCTGTCGCCGTCCTGCAACGGCAAATCGACCTCGACCTGCTTTTGACCGATCACGCTCTTGAGCGTCTCGCCTTTTTTGATAGGGATGCCCTTGAGTTCCTGGCGGTAGCGGTTAGGGTCCTCGCCGCCTTCGCCGGTGTTGCTCTTGCCGCCGATGCGGTTCATGGCCACGGCCAGCGTCGCATGCGCTTCGGTGGAGATGGAACCCAGCGACATGGCGCCGGTGGCAAAACGCTTGACGATCTCCTTGGCCAGCTCGACTTCGTCAATGGGAATGGCTTTGGACGGATCGATCCTGAACTCGAACAGGCCGCGCAGCGTCATGTGGCGGCGGTTCTGGTCGTTGATCAACTGGGCGTATTCCTTGTAAGTGCTCCAGTTGTTGGCGCGCGTGGCGTGTTGCAGCTTGGCAATCGCGTCGGGCGACCACATGTGCTCTTCGCCGCGAACGCGCCAGGCGTATTCGCCGCCAGCGTCCAGCATGGTGGCCAGAACGGGGTCGTCGCTGAAGGCCGCTCGGTGCATGCGCAGGGCTTCTTCAGCGATCTCGAACACGCCCATGCCTTCAACCTGGCTGGCAGTGCCGGTGAAGAACTTGTCGATGGTCGCGCGGCTCAAGCCGATGGCTTCAAACAGCTGGGCGCCGCAGTAGCTCATGTAAGTCGACACGCCCATCTTGGACATGATTTTCGACAGGCCCTTGCCGATGGCCTTGGTGTAGTTGTAGACGGCTTTTTCAGTGCTGAGATCGCCTGGCAGGCCGGCCGAGAGTTCGGCCAGCGTTTCAAGGGCCAGGTAGGGATGCACAGCTTCTGCGCCATAGCCAGCGAGCACGGCAAAGTGATGAACCTCGCGGGCCGAACCGGTCTCCACCACCAGGCCGGCCGTGGTGCGCAGGCCTTCCTTGACGAGATGCTGGTGCACCGCCGACAGCGCCAGTGCGGCCGGAATCGCCACCTGCGTGGCGCTCACGCCGCGGTCGCTGACGATCAGGATGTTCTTGCCGCTCTTGATGGCGTCGACCGCCTCGGCGCACAGCGAAGCCAGCTTGGCTTCAACGCCCTCATGGCCCCAGGCCAGCGGGTAGGTGATGTCCAGCGTGTAGCTGCGGAATTTTCCCTGCGTGTAGGCCTCGATGTTGCGCAGTTTTTGCATGTCGGCGACATTGAGCACCGGCTGACTGACTTCGAGCCGCATGGGCGGGTTGACCTGGTTGATGTCGAGCAGGTTCGGCTTGGGGCCGATGAAGGACACCAGCGACATGACGATGGCTTCGCGGATCGGGTCGATGGGCGGGTTGGTCACCTGGGCGAACAACTGCTTGAAGTAGTTGTAAAGCGGCTTGTTCTTGTTGGACAGCACGGCCAGCGGGCTGTCGTTGCCCATGGAGCCGGTGGCCTCTTCGCCGTTGATGGCCATGGGCGACATCAGGAACTTGATGTCTTCCTGCGTGAAGCCGAAGGCCTGCTGGCGGTCCAGCAAGCTAGGCACTCCCCCGTGGCTCCCCACTGCGTGTGGTTCGCCTCCCCCCTCGCTGGGGGCGGCGCCTTGCGTCCGGCCAAGCCGGTCCGCGGCCCCTGCTGGCACTGCAGTCACATCATCCAGCTTGATGCGCAGGTTTTCAATCCACTGCTTGTACGGCTTGCTGTGCGCCAGCGTCGCCTTGAGTTCTTCGTCGTCGACCATGCGGCCTTGCTCGAGGTCGATCAGGAACATCTTGCCGGGCTGCAGGCGCCATTTGCGCACGATCTTGTGCTCGGGCACGGGCAAGACGCCCGACTCGGAGGCCATGATGACCAGGTCGTCGTCGGTCACGCAGTAACGCGAAGGGCGCAGGCCGTTGCGGTCCAGCGTGGCGCCGATCTGGCGGCCGTCAGTGAAGACGATGGACGCCGGGCCATCCCAAGGCTCGAGCATGGCGGCGTGGTATTCGTAAAACGCCTTGCGCCGCTCGTCCATGGTGGTGTGCTGTTCCCAGGGTTCGGGAATCATCATCATCACGGCCTGGCTGATCGGGTAGCCGGCCATGGTCAGCAGCTCGAGGCAGTTGTCGAAAGTGGCGGTGTCGGAC
>CAJAOB010000333.1 GCA_903941205.1 uncultured Burkholderiales bacterium
CGACAAAATCGAACTCAACCGCCGCATGAACGCCAAGCTGGAAGACATGGCGCGCGCGCTCTTCAAAAGCTGGTTCGTGGACTTCGACCCCGTCCGCGCCAAACTCGACGGCCGCCCACCCGCAGGCATGGACGCCGCCACTGCGGAGCTGTTTCCTGATGCGTTTGAGGAATCGGCTTTGGGGTTGATTCCGAAGGGATGGCAGGTATGCAGCCTTGACAAGATCGCCGCCTATCTAAATGGCCTTGCTCTCCAGAAATATCCGACGGGTGCTGGTCCCACACTTCCGGTCATCAAGATTGCCCAACTTCGTAAAGGCGACACAGCGGGGGCGGATCGCTGTAACACTGAATTACCTCCCATTTACATCGTGCAAGACGGTGACGTACTTTTCTCTTGGTCTGGCAGCCTTGAAGTCGAACTATGGTGTGGCGGCCCAGGCGCTCTGAACCAACACTTATTCAAAGTCACTTCAATTGAGTACCCAAAGTGGTTCTATTACCTTTGGACGCTTGATCACTTAGATGAGTTTCGTTTCATAGCCGCTGGTAAGGCCACCACGATGGGACACATACAGCGCGGTCACCTTACCGCAGCCAAAGTACTTATTCCGCCTGAAAATTTGCTTGATGCTATGTCCCGTATTTTGTCACCGTTAATAGAACAGCCCATTGCAAATCGAATCCAATCCCGCGACCTAGCGGCGCAGCGAGAAATGCTTCTACAGAGATTGTTAGTTAGAAATTTGAGCTTGATATCCAGCAATTTTTACGAAAGAAAGAATACTCAATGAGCATTATCAAATCATTTTCTGTTGGCAATGGTGACATGTTTTATATCAATCACGGGTCAGACAACTTTACGATGATCGATTGTTGCGTGAATGAAGATAATGCTGATCGTATTCTTGGTGAAATAAAAACACTCAAATCAAAGAAGAAAATCTCAAGATTTATATCTACCCACCCGGATGAAGACCATCTGCGCGGACTTGAGCTTTTAGAAAAAACCGTTGGGATCGAAAATTTTTACTGCGTGCGTAATTCAGCAATAAAGGACGACGAAACAGTAAGTTTTCAAAAGTACTGTTATCTTCGCGATTCTGAAAAGGCATTCTATGTTTACAAAGGATGCTCTCGGAAATGGATGAACATAGAAGATAATGAAATAGGTTCATCGGGAATAAATATTCTATGGCCAGATGTAAATAACTCGGATTTCAAAACTGCGCTCACTGATGCTGCAAATGGAGGTAGTCCAAACAACATTTCGCCAATTATCAGCTACTCTTTAGGTGGTGGGGCTAGCGTTTTATGGATGGGGGATCTAGAAACTGAATTCATGAAATTAGTCGAAAATAATTTAACTCTAAATCAAGTGGATATTCTCTTCGCGCCGCATCATGGGCGCGATAGCGGAAAAATTCCATCATCAATTTTGGAGAAAATAAATCCAAAAATAATTGTAGTTGGTGAAGCTCGGTCAGACCATCTTCATTACTACCCCGATTACAACACCATCACACAAAACAGCGCGGGAGATATTGTTTTCTGCTGTGAAGGGGACAAGGTGCACGTTTTCACCTCTAAAAACTACGAAGTGGATTTTCTTGACGATGAAAACAGGCAATACAACAACATGAACTACCTAGGCACTTTAAACCTTTGATGCTATGAACTTGTTTAACCTCATAAGTGATCGCTACGATAGAAATGCGCGGCTATATCCGGCATTGCTACTGGTTGCTCCAGCAGTAGTTACCGGGGTAGCTTTCTTCGCATTCAAACTCACGGGGGTGCAATCGATGGGCGCGGCCTTCGCCGGTATGGGAGGTGCTTTCTTGTTAACACAACTAGCCCGTGACGCTGGTAAAACCCGCGAGCCATCGCTTTTTCAACTTTTGGGTGGTATGCCCTCTATCGTTATTTTTCGCCATGCAAACAAGCAATTGGATGCAATAACCAAAGCTCGTTACCACAGAAAACTAGAAAGGCTGGTAGCAGAAGCAAAGGCACCAACACGAGAAGAGGAGTTGGCCAACCTAGATTCCGCCGATGAAGTTTATTCGGCATGGTCTCAATTTCTCCGTACTAACACGCGCGATATAAAAAAATATTCAATGTTGTTCAATGAAAACGTGAACTATGGCTATAGGCGAAATGTATGGGGACTAAGGCCAATTGGGATTGCGCTCAGTTTGCTTTGTGTTTTAGTCGTTGGCGGGCGACTTTGGCTTGTTCAAAGTGAAACAGGACAGATTAACCAACACATGGCGATCGCATTCGTTGTAGCTCTTCTTTTCCTTTCTCTTTGGCTGTTCAGATTTACTTCTGATTGGGTGCGTATACCGGCAATTGCCTATGCAGAGCGATTGGCGGAGTCGGTGGAAACCATGGACTTAAAAACTACGGCCAAGAAGCCAAAGGCATGACGCTCAACGAATCCACCGTAGAAGCCGCCACCATTACGTGGTTCGCCGAGATGGGCTACGCGGTGGCACACGGGCCGGACATCGCGCCGGGCGAGGCGGGTGCTGAGCGAGGCAGTTTTGCCGACGTGGTGCTGGCCGGCCGTTTGCACGTCGCCATGGCGCGCATCAACCCGCACCTTCCAGCAGAAGCGCTGGACGAGGCCTGCGCCAAGGTCTTGCGCGTGGGCCAGCCCTCTCTGGTGCAAAGCAACCGCGCGTTTGCGCACATGCTGCGCAGCGGCGTGCCGGTGGAATACCTGCGGCCCGACGGCAGCACCGCGCACGAGCCCGTGTGGCTGCTGGACTGGCACAGCGTGCAGGCCAATGACTGGTTGGTGGTGAACCAGTTCACCGTCATAGACGGCCAGCACAACCGCCGGCCCGACGTGGTGGTGTTCGTCAACGGCCTGCCGCTGGCAGTGGTCGAGCTGAAGAACGCCACCGACGAAGACGCCACCGTCTGGTCGGCCTACGCGCAACTGCAAACCTACAAGGCACAGATACCCAGTCTGCTGCATTACAACGCGGTGTTGGTGGTCAGCGACGGTTTGCAGGCGCGCATTGGCTCGGTCACGGCCAACCAGGAATGGTTCAAGGTGTGGCGCACGGTAGACGGCCACACCGAGGCACCTGCCGCCGCGCTGGAGCTGGAGGTGCTGGTGCAAGGCGTGTTCATGCCGCAACGTTTTTTGCAGCTGCTGCAGCACTTCATCGTGTTTGAAGAAGACCCGGAGTCGGGCAGCCTGCACAAGATCGTGGCGGGTTATCACCAGTTCCACGCGGTCAATGCCGCGGTGCAAGAGACAGTGCGCGCCAGCGGCATGACGCCGCTGCCAGACAGCGACGCCGCGCAACAAGCGCTGGGCACCTACTGGGCCGACCGCATGCACGGCGGCCAGCCGGGCGACAGGCGCGCTGGGGTCGTGTGGCACACGCAGGGCAGCGGCAAGAGTTTTTCGATGCTGTTTTACGCAGCGCGGGTGGTGCAACACCCGGCCATGCAAAACCCTACGCTGGTGGTGCTGACCGACCGCAATGACCTGGACGACCAGTTGTTTGGCCAGTTTGAGCGCTGCCACAGCCTGCTGGGCCAAATGCCGGTGCAAGCCAGCGGGCGCGACCATTTGCGCGCGTTGCTCAACCGCGCCAGCGGTGGCGTGGTGTTCACCACCATCCACAAGTTCATGCCCGAGCGCGGCGAGGCCATGCCCGCCCTGAGCGCACGGCAAAACATCGTGGTGATTGCCGATGAGGCGCACCGCAGCCAGTATGGCTTTAGCGGCAGGGTGAACGAGAAAACCGGCGCCATGCATTACGGCTTTGCCAGCAACCTGCGCGACGCGCTGCCCAACGCGTCTTTCATCGGCTTTACCGGCACGCCGATTGAACTCACTGACGCCAACACGCGGGCGGTGTTTGGCGACTACATCAGCATCTACGACATTCAGCGTGCCGTGGCCGACGAGGCGACCAAGCCAATTTATTACGAGAGCCGCATTTCTAAACTGAGCCTGAACGCGCAGGCGCTGCCCGCGCTAGACGCAGAGTTTGAAGACATCACCGAAGGCGAAGAGCTGGGCCACAAAGAAAAGCTCAAAACCAAGTGGGCCGCGCTAGAGGCGCTGGTAGGTGACCCCAAGCGCGTGGCCCTGGTGGCGGCCGACTTGGTGGCGCATTTTGAGAAGCGCCAGGAGGCACTGAGCGGCAAGGCCATGGTGGTGTGCATGAGCCGACGCATTGCGGTGGATATGTTTGATGCGCTCATCAAGCTGCGCCCCGACTGGGCTGGCACATCGGGCGACGACAGCGAAGCCGCCGACGCGGGCAAGGCCTGTGTGGTGAAGGTGGTGATGACCGGCAGCGCCGACGACGGCCCCGATTGGCAGCCGCACATCCGCAACAAAGAAAAGCGACGCGACCTGGCCCGGCGCTTCAAGAATAGCAAGGACCCGTTTCGCATCGTCATCGTGCGCGACATGTGGCTAACCGGCTTTGACGCGCCTTGCCTGCACACGCTGTACGCCGACAAGCCCATGCAGGGTCACGGGCTGATGCAGGCCATTGCCCGCGTGAACCGCGTGTTTGGCGACAAGCCGGGTGGCCTGGTGGTGGACTATCTGGGGCTGGCCGATCAGCTCAAGCAAGCGCTGGCCAATTACACCGAAAGCGGGGGCCAAGGCAGCCCCACGCTGGACACCGCCCAAGCCCTGGCGGTGCTGCAAGAAAAGCACGGTGTGGCTGCTGCCATGCTGCACGGCTTTGACTGGGACGCCTGGACCACCGGCACGCCGGCCCAGCGCTTGGGGCTGATACCGGCAGGGCAAGAACATATCTTGCAACTGGGCGACGGTAAAAAGCGCTGGGCGCAGGTGGTGACCGAGCTCTCACGCGCCTTTGCCCTCTGCGCCGCCAGCGACGAAGCCACTGACCTGCGCGATGACGTTTCGTTTTTTCAGGCGCTGCAAGCCGCGCTGGGCAAGCAGCACAGCCCCAACCGCAAAACCCCTGAGCAGTTGGATGCGGCCATCCGGCAACTGGTCAGCCGGGCCATCACCACCGAGGGGCAGGTGATTGATGTCTTCACCGCCGCCGGGCTGCCCAAACCCGACATCAGCATCTTGAGTGACCAGTTTCTGGCCGAGGTGCGCGGCCTCAAGCACAAGAACGTGGCCGCAGAGCTGCTTGAAAAGCTGCTCAAAGACGAGTTGAAAGTGCGCGCCAAACGCAACCTGGTGCAAAGCCAAGTGTTCAGCGACAAGCTGAAAAAGACACTCAACGCGTACCACAACCGCGCCATCAGCACCATGCAAGTGCTGGAGGAAATGATCGCTCTGGCCAAAGACCTGGACGCCGCAAGCAAGCGCGGCGAAGACCTGGGCCTGACTGAGGACGAGTTGGCTTTTTACGATGCGTTGGCGGTCAACAAGAGCGCGGTCATGGCCATGGGCGACGACAAGCTGCGCTTTATTGCCGCAGAGCTGATCAGCCAGGTGAAGAAAAGCGTGACCATCGACTGGAGCTTGCGCGAAGGTGCGCGCGCCAAGATCCGCGTCATGGTGCGCCGCATACTGGCCAAATACGGCTATCCGCCCGACCTGCAAGATGCCGCAGTGCAAACCGTACTGGCACAGGCGGAATTGCTTTCCGCCGCCTGGGTAGCTCCCTGAGATGGTGCTGCGACGTCCCAGCCACTGCGAGCCCCCCACTTAATCAAACCCTGAACCTGCTGCCCCCCCGACAGCCTAGCAAACGCCAAGTTCCACTCCAGATACACCCGGGTTTACCCCCGTCAGCCGGCAAGATGTCCTGCAATACCCCGCTGGTACGATGACGCTCTTTGGTTTTGCTGATGAGTTCCGTCTTTGCATGCTTGCAGGCTTGGGCGGCTGACTTGAAGGACAGCGGCTCTCTCGCCATCGCTGGCGTCTTTTTGGGTCGTCAGACTTTCAGGTTTTAAGCTCTCCTAGCCTTCCAGTTCTTCATTTCGCCGGTCTTGCCTCTCGTGGTGCAAGGCCTTTTTTTGTCCCCTACCAAGGAGTTCAAGTTGAATTTTCAAAGCTCTGGCGCTTGCCGCCGCCGTATTCACTGGAATTGCCCTCCCTGCCCAGGCTGGCGAGGTGCTCAACCAGATCAAGGCCGGCGGCAAGCTGACTTGCATCGTCAACCCGAATTCACCCGGTTTCTCGGTACCGGACAGCAAGGGCGTGTTCCAGGGTTTCAACGTGGATTTCTGCCGCATGACGGCTGCGGCTATTTTTGGTGATGCGAGCAAGGTGGAGTTGCGTGGCGTCGGTTTTTCGGACAGCCTGAAAACCCTGATTGCTGGCGGCGCCCACATGGCTTCGCGCTCGATCACGCGCACCGGCACCCGCGACACCGAGTCGGGCATCAGCTTTATCGCCACCACGTTTTATGACGGCCAGGGTTTCATGGTGCCCAAGAAGCTGAACGTGACCAAGGCCAGCCAGCTGGCCGGCGCCACGGTTTGCGCCGAGGACGGCACCACCACCATGCAGAGCCTGGCTGATTATTTTGGTCGCCTGAAGGTGCGCTACAAGGTGCAAAACATTGCCGACAAGACCGCGCGTTTGCAGGCTTTCTTCAGCGGCAAGTGCGACGTGCTGTCCAGCGACTTCAGCGCGCTGGCCTCAGACCGCCTGTTGGCGCCCAACCCGGATGATTTCGTGATCTTGTCCGACGTCATCTCCAACGAGCCGTTGACGCTCGTGAGCCGGCCCGACAAGGAGCTCGAAACCACGATTTTCTGGGCCTTGCAGGTGATGCTGCTGGCGGAAGAGTACGGCATCAATGCCGGCAACATTGACCGCACGGTGGCCAATCTGGCGGCGGCTTCGCCTGAAGTCCGGCGTATTTTTGCCAAGGACCAGGCCGGCGCTGAAATGGCGCGCAAGCTCGGGATCAGCCCGGACTGGGCGTTTGCCATCATCAAGTCGGTGGGTAACTATGGCGACGTGTTTGAGCGCAATCTTGGAAAAGGCTCGCCGCTCAATATGAACCGCGCCAATTCGCCCAACCGCCTGGTGCGCGACGGCGGTCTGCTGTACGCACACCCCATCCGCTGACAAAAGCCAGAGCCGCCTGAGCATGGCAAAAGGTCAGCAGCGCCGCCTTGGCGTCTTTGTGCCTGCCCGCCCATGAGCGCCGTTTCACCGCTTTTTGACATGCTGCCGGTCCCGCAGGGCGGCTGCCTGATCTTGTCAGCGCAGCCGGCCAGCCTGGGTTCGGCCATCGAGGCGCTGCAAGCCTACCGGCAGGCCGGTGCCAGGCTGCTGGTTTCCCTGCTGCCCGAGCATGAACTTCTGGCCCTGGGGCTGGGCTTACTGGCTGAAGATTGCGCCCGGCAGGATTTGCCGTGGGCGCATTGCCCGATTGACGATTTTTCTGCACCTGCCGAGGCTTTTGAGGCCCGGTGGCTCGCGGTGGCTGCCACGGTGCACACCTTGCTCGACCAGGGCCAGGCCGTGGCGTTGCATTGCCGCGCCGGGCTCGGGCGCACGGGCACCATCGCCGCGCGCATCCTCATGGAGCGCGGCATGCAGGTTGAGCCCGCCATCGGGCTGGTGCGGCAAGTCAGGCGCGGCGCCATTGAAACCGAGCGCCAGGAAGCGTATTTGCGCAGATCGGTGCTGCCCCGGTGGCCCGTGCGCGGCACGCCGGCCGATGGGGCCGGGAGTTCGCAGGCGTGAGCGGCCTGACGCTGAACTTCGGTTTCCTGTTTCAGCCTGCAGGCTTTGACATTGGCGACGCCCTGATGGCCTACCAGGCCACGGATACGTACTTGCAGGCTTTTGCGGTGGGGCTGCTCAATACCTTGGTCATGTGTTTGATGGCCGGCGCGGGCGCGCTGTTGCTGGGCATCGTGGTCGGCGTGGGCCTGGTTGTCAGCAACCGCGTCAGCCAGGCGGCTTTGCAAGCCTTTGTCGAATTGATGCGCAACCTGCCCAAGCTGCTGTTGCTGCTGGCCATTTACGTGCTCATGGTCAACAACTTGCCGGTGGTCGGCGAGGCCCTGAACCCTTTGCCGGGCGTTTATTTGTCTAACCGCGGCCTGGCGTTTCCGGGCTTTGACTTTGCGGCCGGCGCGTTCTCGGTGCCCGAAATCAGCCGCTTCGGCTTTCAGGGCGGCTGGGAGTTGCAGACGCAATTTGTCTCCTTGTGGCTGACGCTGGTGCTCTACCACGGCGCGCAGATCGCAGAAATTGTGCGCGGCGGCCTGCAAGCCTTGCCCCGGGGGCAGTCCGAAGCCTCGCAGGCGCTGGGGCTGTCGACATTTCAGCGCATGCGGCTGGTGGTCTTGCCGCAGGTGGTCGGTCAAATCATGCCCTCGCTGATCAGCCAGTTCATCAACTTGCTCAAGAACACGTCCATCGGTCTGGCGGTTGGCTTTACCGACCTCATGGCGGTGGCCAGCACGACGATCAACCAGGCGTTCAAGCCGGTGGAGGTGATGCTGTTCATCATGGTGGTTTATCTCGTCATTGGCCTGGGGCTTTCCGCCGCCCTGAATGCCTTGCGCACCGGCCGGCAGGCGCGAGTGTGATGTCGACCCAACCGCCTGGCGCCGGGGCTGCGCAATTTGAGCCAGCTCTGCAAGCACGCACCACGGCCTTGCGGCCACCGCGCAACCCGCGCCGCACGCTCAAGCGCGCCCTGGGCGCGTCCTGGCCGGTCATGGCTTTGAACCTGCTGGTCATGCTGGCTTCTGTGGCACTGGCCTGGGCGGTGCTGGACTGGGCCTTGTTCTCGGCCGTCGGACCCTGGTCTGGCGCCAAGGGCTGCGCGCCTGCCAGCGGCGCCTGCTGGCCGTTTCTGGTCGAAAAAGCGCACCTGATCTTGTTTGGCACCTTTCCTTTTGACCAGCGCTGGCGCCCGGCCACGGTCAGTGTCCTGCTGGCCTTGATGAGCCTTGTGACCTTGTTTCAATGGCTGGGCTGGCGTTGGCAGGCGCTGGGCTGGCTGCTGGCGATTGGCCTGTTTGGCGTCTTGATGGGTGGCGGCGTGGCGGGTCTGCCTGTGGTGCCGAACGCGCAATGGAACGGCTTGCCGGTGCTTCTGTTTTTGGGTGCGACCAGCCTGGCCTGCGCCTTGCCCGTGGGTTTGCTGCTGGCGCTGGGACGGCAGTCGCCGCGGCGCTGGCTGTCAGGCCCGGTCACCGTGCTGATTGAGACCTTGCGCGGCATTCCGATGGTGGCGGTCTTGTTTTTTGGCGTGTTCGTGCTGCCGATGCTGGTGCCGGGCCTGAAGCTCTCGCCGATTCATGCGGCCTTGCTGGTGCTGATCGCTTTTCATGGTGCGTATGTGGCCGAGGACTTGCGCAGCGGGTTTTTGTCCATTCACCCCGGCCAGTGGGACGCTTGCAAGAGCATTGGCCTGGATCACCGTCAATCCTTGCGGCTGGTGATCTTGCCGCAGGTCGTCAAGGCGGCCACGCCTGCGCTGACCAACACCGCCATTGGCGGCTTCAAGGACACCTCGCTGATCGTGCTGGTGGGCCTGCACGATCTGGTGTCGACGGCCAAGATGTCTTTTGGCGATCCGCTGTGGCAGCGCCAGGCGCTGGAGGCTTATGTGTTTGTCGGCCTGCTGTTTTTTGGCGTGAGCCGCGGCATTGCAGAGGCCGGCAAAAGGCTGGAGCGCGTGCAGAACAAGGCAGCCTAGCAAGTCGCCAGCCTGCCAAGCGGGGCTGCCCGGGTTCGGCTATTTGCGGGCTTGCTCCTTGCCCGGGGTGCCACAATCGCCCGATGCAGATTCCCTACGAGTTGATATTGGGCTGGCGCTACACGCGTGCTGGTCGGGCCACGCGGCGCAACGGCTTCATTTCCTTTATCTCTGGTGTTTCCATGCTCGGCATTGCGCTCGGGGTGGCTGCGCTGATCATTGTTCTGAGCGTGATGAATGGCTTTCAAAAGGAAGTGCGCGACCGCATGCTGGGCGTGATTGCCCACATCGAGGTGTTCGCGCCGGGCGGGGCGGCCTTGCCGGACGTGGCCCGGACCCTGGCCGAGGTACGGCAGAACCCGCAAGTCATTGGCGCCGCGCCTTTCATTGCCGCGCAGGCACTGCTGGCCAGAGGCGAAGACATGAAGGGCACGCTGGTGCGCGGTATCGACCCGGCGCTCGAAGGCGGTGTCACCGAGCTGGCCGCGCAGCTCAAGCAAACGGTGTTTCCCAAGCTCGTCAGCGGCCAGTTTGGCGTGGTGCTGGGTGGCGAGCTGGCGCGTTCCCTGGGCGTGCGCACGGGCGACACCGTCACCTTGATCGCTCCGAGCGGCCAGCTCACGCCAGCGGGCGTGGTGCCGCGGCTCAAGCAAATGACGGTGGTCGGCACTTTTGATTCGGGCCACTTTGAATACGACTCGGCGCTGGCGCTGCTGCACCAGGACGATGCGGCGAAGGTCTTCCGGCTCGAAGGCCCGACCGGCATCCGCATCAAGCTGCGCGACCTGCATCAGGCGCGCGAAGTCGGGATGCAACTGGCGGGCTCCTTGTCGGGCAATTTACTGGTGCGCGACTGGACGCGGCAAAACCGCACCTGGTTTGCCGCCGTGCAGCTTGAAAAACGCATGATGTTCATCATCCTCACGCTGATCGTGGCGGTGGCCGCGTTCAACCTGGTCAGCACGCTGGTGATGACGGTCACCGACAAGCGCGCCGACATTGCCATCTTGCGCACGCTGGGCGCCAGCCCGGGCAGCATCATGGGCGTCTTCATGGTGCAAGGGGCGATGGTCGGCGTGATCGGCACGCTGTCGGGTTTGCTGCTGGGGCTGGGCATTGCGTTCAATATCGACGTGATCGTGCCGGCGCTGGAGCGGCTGCTCAACGCCAGCTTTTTGCCGCGTGATATTTACCTGATCAGTCGCATGCCCAGCGAGCCGCAGTACGCCGACATCATGCCGATTGGCGTGATCTCGCTGGTACTGGCTTTCCTGGCGACGATTTACCCGAGCTGGCGCGCCAGCCGTGTCAACCCGGCACAGGCGCTGCGATATGAATGATCCAACTTTGAATGCCGGCGTGTTACCAACGGCGCCCGGTCAGCCGCTCGGGCCCCAGCCCGGGGAACTGGTGCTGGATGCGCAAGGCTTGAGCAAGCGCTTTCATGAGGGCCCGCTCGATGTGACCGTGCTGCAAGGCGTGGACTTGCAGGTGCGGCGCGGCGACACCGTGGCCATCGTTGGTGCCTCGGGTTCGGGCAAGAGCACGCTGCTGCATTTGCTGGGCGGGCTGGACGCGCCTAGCGGCGGCCGGGTCGAACTCAAGGGCCGCAACCTGGCGCAGCTGCCCGCGGCCGAGCAAGGCCGCATGCGCAACCGGCATCTGGGTTTTGTCTACCAGTTTCACCACTTGCTGCCGGAGTTCAGCGCGCTCGACAACGTCGCCATGCCGCTGTGGATTCGACGCCAGAGCCGCAAGGAGGCCTCTGAGACGGCTGCTGCCATGCTGTCTGCGGTGGGTTTGCAAGACCGGCTGCATCACCGGCCGGCCGAACTCTCGGGTGGCGAGCGTCAGCGCGTGGCGATTGCCCGCGCGCTGGTGACGCAGCCTGACTGCGTGCTGGCCGACGAACCCACCGGCAACCTGGACCGCAGCAGCGCCAACGGCGTGTTTGACCTGATGCTGCAACTGGCGCGCCGGCACGGCACAGCCTTTGTGCTGGTCACGCACGACGAGTCGCTGGCGGCGCGTTGCGCGCGGCAGTTGCGGCTGGTCGGCGGGGTGCTGCAGCCGGTCGGCTGAGTCAGCGCGTGACTCTGGCCCGGCGTTCCCGGACGGCGGACGTAGGGCTTTCGTCGCCCAGAAAAAAGCTGCCGGTCACAGTGCCACTGAAGCGGATGCTTGGCAGCGAATGAATTGCCTGTCGGGCTTGCCTCACGCTGCGCGCCATGGCCGGCACGCCCACGGCCTCGCAGCTTGCAAGTGCCCAATCAAGGACGGGGCCCTTCGCCACATCTGTCCTGGCCGTGGCCGCCACTTCCAGGCTCAGGTGCATGTCAATGTCATTGGCTGCTTCGAGCAGCAAGGTTTCCGACAGTTGCAAGTTCAGGTCGCCCGCGCTCGTGAGCTTGCCAAGGAATTCCTTGTAAGTGCTTTCCCGCTGGTCGTAACGTTCCACCATACCGGCGACCCTCGGCCCGACGCTTCCGAGCTGTTCGAACAGTTTTCTGATCGCTTCATCGGCTGCTCTGGTGGCCGGGCTGGCCCCGTGACTGAAGGCCGAATGCAGCAGACCGGCCAGCACCATGCGTATCGAAAATCCGTAAAACAGCAGCACGCTCGCCGTCCCGATCAGGTGGTTTAGAAACGGCCTTCCGCAAGGCCGGTACATGCCGTGACTCAGGCGCATGGCCAGCATGACGCCTTGGCCCAGGACCGTGGCGTCACGCATTGAATAGCCGCCGCGCTGCGCCAGCGCGAGCACGCCCGCGAGCGTCTGTTGCAAATCTCCGGCTTGCATTTCTGTGCCACGGGTGGCGCTTGCCAGCGGGCGGGCATCCAGCGGGTCGACGTGGTTGAGATGGCTGCGCAGAAAGCTGCGCACCCCGCCCATGGAGCGATCATCGTCAATCACCTGCCAGCGCGCCATGAACTTTTGCAAGCTGCGCTCGCCCGCCTCTTGCGACCAGCGCTGGCGAAAGCGCGGCAGGCTGCCGAGGTCCCAGGGGGCGAACGCCAGGTAATTGACCCGGGCTTTTGGCTCGAGCCAGGTGTCAAAGCCCAGACCTTTGGCGATCAGGCTGGCATGGATGTGGTCGTGCAAGGCAACGATGTCCGGATCGAACACGTCTGGCGATGCAAAGACCTCGCGGCGCATCAACATGCAGTGGTATTCGGCAAAGCCGCAAGGCTCGCGCACCAGAGAACTTTCGACGTCAGCCAGAGGTACCTTGAAATGGCGGTGGCTTTCGCGCATGACCTTGCGCCCGGCCTCCTCCTCAATCACCAGATTGCCGCCCGCCATGTGAATTTGATGGGCCGTACCGTCGCTGCCCCAAAGGTAAAGCGGGCCGACAATGCCGGCGCCGGTTTCCTCCGCACAAGCCACCAGATGGTCCAGCCAACCAGACTCGACCAGCACGTCGTTGTCTATAAAAACAGCATAAGGCGTGGCGATCTCGGGCGCGACCTGGGCGCGTCCGTGGTTGGGCCAGGCGTCGGGTCCGATGTCGATGACTTTGAATTGGATGGCTTGGCCCGCCTCGTCAAGCGCCTGCCTGAGAGCCTGCGGCATGCCCGAGTCAAGCAGCCAAAGCTCGAAAGGCGCGCTCGTGTGGCTGGCGATGGATTCAATCGATTGCAAGGTCAGGCCCCAGCGCTCGCGAAAGCTCATGACGATGGTGACCGCGGGACGGGTGGTTTGGGCGAGACTGGCTGACATGCGCGGGTGTTGGTAGCGCTAAAAAGCAGAGCCCCGATCCTAATCTGATCTCCGCAGGGGATCCAGATTTCGTGCTTGTGATCAATGCAGTCGGAGTCGGGGATGGATTCCTGCCCCCCGATCGGGTCGAGGGCAGGCTTCGCAGGAATGACGGCGTTGAGCAGGAATGACGGTGTTGGGCGAGCGCGGCGACTCTTTTCCCGTCATCCTCGCGAAGGCGGGGATCCATGTCTTGGGCTTTTCATCAGCGCAAGGGCAGTCGGGGATGGATTCCTGCCTGCGCAGGAATGACGGTGTTGAGCAGGAATGACGGTGTTGAGCAGGAATGACGGTGTTGAGCAGGAATGACGGTGTTGAGCAGGAATGACGGCGCTGAGTGGGGATGACGACGCTGGGTAGGAGTTACCGGATTGGGTGTGCGTGACAC
>CAJAOB010000334.1 GCA_903941205.1 uncultured Burkholderiales bacterium
AACTTCAAGCGCTTTATGAAAGAAAGGAGAGTGGTATGCGTCAGCATATTTTCAGTATGAGTTAGGACTTTCTATTCCTGTCATTGGCAAATATTGGCTGATACCCATCAAAGGTTTCATTCAATCACTGTCTCAATGCATTAAATGAATTTCAATTTCGCTTAGTCAATTTAATTTAATTTAAAAGGTTTCAAAATGAACAAATTCTTCAACACCGTCGGCTCTTCAGTTTCTTCTTTCATCAAGGACGAAGAAGGCGCTCAAGTCGTCGAATACGCCCTGATCATCTCGCTGGTTTCCATCGGCGTGGTGGTGCTGCTGGCCGGCACCTCTGGCACAAGCGGTCTCCAAGCTTCCTTCACAACCCTGCTCAACCGCATCACGGTCTGCTTTGGCGGCACGGTGGGTAGCGTGACCTGCTGATATCGGAAAAGCCCTAGCGTTACCGACTTTTCTTGGGTGGCTCCTTATGTTCCGGAGCCACCTGAAAAATGCCGCGCTGCATTCAGGCTCATTTCATTCAACTTCAAGTCAAGCGAACAGGTCATGAATCCATTCAAACAAAGGGGTGCCCAAGCGGTGGAGTTTGCGCTGGTCCTGCCCTTCCTGGCCTTGATATTGTTTGCCGTGCTCGATTTTGGAATCCTGGTCTATAACAAGGCCATCATCACCAACGCCAGCCGCGAGGGCGCACGCCAAGCCGCGATGTTGAGCGCATCGACCTGGAGCCCGTCGGCGATTCGGCAAGTGGCCTGCAACTACGCCAAAAGCGCGGTGATCAGCGTGAGCAGCGGAAGCAAAACCTCGACTTGCAGCGGCAGCGCCGACCCGGTCATCAACATTTACTCGGGCAGCAGCGCGAACTGCCCTGCGCCTTCCGGCAGCGCCGTGCCCGCTTTTGGCGACCCGGTGGCGCTGACCGTGTCCTACAGCGTCAGCGGTTTTTCCCTGGGTGCCCTGTATGGCCTGGGCCAGGGAACGCCTTCGGTGGGCAGCCCGATTGCGCTGAGCGCTTGCACACAGATGGTCCACGAGTGAGCTGACGCGGCTGACATGATGAAACGAAAACAAGGGGGAGCCATGCTGGTACTGGTTGCAGGGCTGTTGCTGACACTGACCGGCTTTGCCGTGTTGGCCATTGATGTAGGCCGGCTCTTTGTGGTGCGAAACGAGTTGCAGAACGTCGCCGACGCCGCCGCGCTGGCCGGCGCCAACTGCCTGACAAAAACCTCCGTGGGCGGCAGCGCGAACTGCTCCGCCAGCACCGCCAGCACCCTGAACTGGGACGGCGCGCTTGCCAAGGCCACCGACCAGATCGGTAAAAACTCGGCTTCCAATGTGCTCATCTCGAGTTCTGATTCAGGGCACCGCGTCGAGGCGGGTTACTGGTTTGTCGGGCAACCGAACGACTCAAGCCCGCCTGGCCCTTCCGGCGGCTCGTTCAGCAAAAGCTATTCGCCCGTCGGCAATTACAACAAGCCCGCTGTCAAGGTGACGGTTACCAAAGCCACCGGCATGAACAACGGGCCGGTGTTCATGTTGACCCGCGCCATGTTTGGCGGCGCCCATATTCCGATGTCTGCCTCGGCCGTGGCGGTCCTTTCCTCGCCGGGCCGCGTGGCGGCAGGAAGGTTGATTCCGCAAGCCATCGACAAATGTCTTTACGACCTGTACTGGGACTATGCCAGTGGCTCGCCCAAGCTGGCAAATAAAAAGAAACTCACCGTCACTGACGCCAGAGGCAACGAAACCGATATTCCGCAAACGATAGGCAAACCCTGGGTGTTCCGGTTTGGCTCGGCTTACAGGTATCCCGATTGCAATGCCGGCCAATGGACTTCTTTTGCCAATGTGAATCCGAGCTCCAGCTACGCCAAGAACCTGATTAAAAACAACAATCCCGATCCCTTGAGCATCGGTCAAATGATATTTATCCAGCCCGGCACCATGACCAATTTGTATTCCGAGCTCTCTGACGAATATGAAGACTTGCCCGTTAACGTGGTGCTGCCCGTGGTGGACGCCAAGCTCAAAAAAGACGGACTCACGCCTATCCATGGGTTTGCAGCTTTCCGCATGACGGATATCAGTACCAAGGGGAGCAGGACTTATATCGAGGGTAGTTTCACCACTGGCGACACCAGCAGCGGCTCGAGCGGATTCGGTCCCTTTCTGGGCAGCTACACGCCCTCGCGTCTGGCGAATTAACACGGGTAGATTCAAAAATGAAAATAGCCGTCATCACGCCCCACAAGGACGCTTCGCAGCGTCTGGTAGAAGCACTGCGGGCCCAAGCGCACCAGGTGGTTCTGGTCATGGGCGAGCCCGGCCAGCTGGCCTCGGTCGCCGAGCAACACCGGCCTGAGCTGCTGCTGGTCGATGGCCTGGACTTTGGCCCGGCCGAACTGGCGGGAGTCGAGCAGCTGAGCGCGCGGCATCCGGACATGGCGGTCGTGCTGATCTGCGCTGCGCAAAGCGCCGAGTTTTTGGTCCAAGCGATGCGCGCCGGGGTGCGCGAGGTCTTACCCGCGCCGGCCAACGCTGAAGCGGTGCTGGCGGCGATTGCCCGCATCGAGTCCCGGCTCAAGGGCCGGGCGGCGCCCCAAGGGGCTGGCAAGGTGCTGGCGTTTCTGCCTTGCAAGGGGGGTAGCGGGGCTACTTTTCTGGCCACCCATCTGGGCTTGCACCTGGCCGAGCACGCCAGCGTGCTGCTGATTGATTTGAATCTGCAGTTTGGCGACGCCTTGTCATTTGTTCATCGCGGCAAGCCCGCCTCCACCCTGGCCGATCTGGTGAGCGACATGCGCCGCCTCGACGCCTCCTTCCTGTCGGCCAGCGCGGTGCAGGTAGGGCCCAACTTCCAGATCCTGGCGGCGCCAGACGAGGTGTCGCAAGCCATGGAGATCACGCCAGAGCATATCGACCAGATTTTGACTTTGGCTGTGGCGCACTACGACTTTGTTGTGCTCGATCTCGGCCGCGCGCTGGACACGCTCAGCATCAAGGCGCTGGACCGGGCTGACCGGATCTTTCCGGTGCTGGTGACCAGCCTGCCAGCGATTCGCCATGCCAAAAAGCTGCTGGGTGTCTTCAAGTCGCTGGGCTACCCGGCCGACAAGGTGGAGCTGATGGTCAATCGCTTTGAAAAGCGCGGCGACATCAGCGTCGACGAGATCAGCCGCCTGCTTGGCGTGCCGACGGTGCGCACCGTGCCCAACGCCTTCAAGGAAGTCAATGACGCCATCAACGAAGGCGTGGCGCTGGCGGCCTCGCGCGTGAGCCCGGTCACCAAAAGCCTGACCGACTTTGCTGTCTCGCTGCTGCCGCCGGTCGAGGAAGTGCGCGGCAGCCTGCTGGGCCGGCTTTTCCGGCGCGCTTGAGGGAGCTTATGTCGGGGCGCTTGAGGGGGCGTTTAAGGGGCCGCGGTACGCCCTTGAGCGCGCGGTAGTGCGGCGCCTTCAAGAGGTTTTTGAGGCTTGTGGAATCAAGGAGTCAGCAGATGCTTTTCAGGGAAAAACTCAGGGCCGTCAAGACGGAGTTCAAGCCGGCCTTCGTGCCTGCGGCGGTGGCTGGCGAAGCCGCTCCGGCGCTGGCCGCCAGCGACAGCTATCAGCTCCTGAAGGGGCGCATGCACCTGAAGCTGCTCGACAAGTTCGACCTGGCGGTGCTGGAGACGCTGGCGCCTGAGGCCTTGCGGCAAGAAATCTCCACCATGGTCGAGCGCCTGCTGCAGGAAGATCAGGCCGTCATCAACGACCAGGAGCGGCGCTCCCTGATCCGCGACATCCAGCACGAGATGCTGGGTTTCGGGCCGCTGGAACTGCTCATGGCGGACCCGGCGGTATCGGACATTCTGGTCAACTCCTACCGCCAGATTTATGTCGAGCGGCGCGGCCGGCTCGAGCTCACGCCGGTGTCCTTCACCGACGAGAAACACCTGATGCGCATCATTGACAAGATCGTCTCGCGGGTGGGGCGGCGGGTCGACGAATCCAGCCCGATGGTCGATGCGCGCCTGCCCGACGGCTCGCGCGTCAACGCGGTGATACCGCCGATTGCGCTGGACGGCCCCATGATGTCGATTCGGCGCTTTGCAAACATCCCGCTGAAGATGCACAACCTGATGGACGGCGAATACAAGAGCCTGACGCCGGGCATGGCGCTGCTGCTCGAAGGCCTGGCCAAGGCCAAGGTCAACATGATCATCTCGGGCGGCACCGGCTCGGGCAAAACCACCTTGCTCAATATTTTGTCGGGCTACATCCCCGAGTCCGAGCGGGTGGTGACCATCGAAGACGCGGCCGAGCTGCAACTGCAGCAGCCGCATGTGGTGCGGCTGGAGACGCGGCCGCCCAACATCGAAGGCAAGGGCGAGGTGACCCAGCGTGCGCTGGTGCGCAACGCGCTTCGCATGCGGCCAGACCGCATCGTGATTGGCGAGGTGCGCGGCGCTGAAGCGGTTGACATGCTGCAAGCCATGAACACCGGCCACGAAGGCTCGCTCACCACGATCCATGCGAACACGCCGCGCGATGCACTGATGCGCCTTGAAAACATGATCGGCATGGCCAACCTGAATTTGCCGAACCGCGCCGCGCGCCAGCAGATCGCTTCGGCCATCACGGTGGTGGTTCAGGGTGTTCGCCTGATGGACGGCAAGCGCAAGATCACCAGCATCCAGGAAATCACCGGCATGGAAGGCGACGTCATCACCATGCAGGAGATATTTGCCTTCAGGCAAACCGGCGTGGGCGACAAGGGTGAAGTGCAAGGCTATTTCCACGCGACCGGTGTGCGGCCCAAGTTCATGGACAAGCTGCGCGCCTTCGGCGTGATGCTGCCCGACGGGCTTTTTGACCCCACCGAGCAACTTCATTAAGCTCATTCAAAGGACGCGCCCATGATGCAAGACAAGGTGAGCAGCCCCTTCGGGCTGGTTCTGGTGCTGGTGCTGGTGGCGGTGCTGCTGCTGTTGCAGGCCGGCTACATGCTCTGGCGCAACCAGCGCGGGCCAGCTGCGCGCCGCATCGAAAAACGGCTGCACCTGCTTGCGGCTGCATCCGACAAGACCCGGCAGGCTCAGTTGCTCAAGGAGCGCATGCTCAGCGAGGTGCCGCTGCTCTCGCGCTGGCTGCTGCGCATGCCGCGGCTGCAAGGGCTTGACCAACTCTTGGTTCAGGCGGGACTGGACTGGACCGTTTCCAGGCTTTTGCTCGGCTGCGGGGCGCTGGCACTGAGCTGCCTGGCCCTGATGTGGCTCGTGCTGGCTCAGCCTTTCGCGCTGGCGCTTTTCGTGGCGCTGCTGGCCGGCGCGCTGCCCTTGCTGTTTGCCGCCCACCGCAAGGCGGGGCGGTTGAACAGGCTGGAAAAGCAGCTGCCGGATGCGCTTGATCTGGTAGTGCGTGCGCTGCGTGCCGGTCACTCTTTCGCGTCAGCGCTGAACATGATCGGCGAGGAGATGGCCGAGCCCGTGGCGGGCGAGTTTCGCGCGGTGCATGACGAGATCAGTTTCGGCGTGTCGATGCAGCAGGCCTTGACCAACCTGACAGTTCGCATCCCGAGTACCGATCTGCGCTACTTCGTGGTGGCCGTGCTGATTCAACGCGACTCGGGTGGC
This sequence comes from uncultured Burkholderiales bacterium, assembly GCA_903941205.1. GTDB lineage: Bacteria > Pseudomonadota > Gammaproteobacteria > Burkholderiales > Burkholderiaceae_C > Polaromonas. The sequence goes on from CAJAOB010000334.1 coordinate 5,618, forward strand.
AACCTGACCGAGCTGTTGAGCAATCTGAGCCAGCTCATGCGCGAGCGCCTCAAGCTCGCTGCGAAGGTCCGGGTGATGTCCACCGAGGGTCGCTTGTCCGCCTGGATTCTGGGTCTCATGCCTTTTGTGTTGGGCTCGCTCATGTACTGGGCCAATCCGGCTTTCATGATGCCGCTGTGGACCGACCCGATCGGCCAGTCGATGCTCAAGTACCTGCTCATCATGATGTTTTTCGGCGCGCTGATCATGCGCGAACTTATCAAGATTCGTTACTAGGAGCGCATGATGCTGGTCTTACCCATGCTGGTTTTTTTATCGATCGTTTGCGCCTTCGCGGGCTTGTACCTGTGGCTGGCACCGACTCGCACCGAGGCGCGTCTGCAGGCGGCCCTCGGCGGCGGCGACACGATTCGCTGGCGCTCGCAGGTGGTCAAGGCGGTCGGTCCGCTGGCGGCGCTGTCATTGCCCACCGGGGACTGGGACGAATCGCCTTTGAAGATCCGCTTTCTGAACGCCGGCATCCGGCGTGAAAAGGCCAGGCTGATCTACTTTGCGGCCAAGACGGCCTTGCCGCTCGTTTTTGCCGGTTGCGCCTACGTCGGTCTGCAGACGCTGGGCGAGACCCGCGGGACGATGCTGCTGTTTGACGTGACCTTGGCCGCCGTCATGGGCTGCTATGCGCCGAATGTGTTCCTGCATTTCAGGGTCAAGCGGCGCAAGCGCGAGATTTTTGAGAACTTCCCGGATGCCGCCGACCTGATGCTGGTGTGCGTGGAGGCGGGCCTGGGCCTGGACGCGGCCTTGCTGAAGGTGGCCGACGAGATTCGGATCAAGAGCCGGCAGCTGGCCGAAGAGTTGCACCTGACCAATCTCGAGATGCGCGCTGGCGGCAGCCGCGACCAGTCACTTCGCAACCTGGCGCTTCGCACCGGCGTCGATGAAGTCGGCGTGTTTGCCGCCATGCTGACGCAGGCCGACAAGTTTGGCACCAGCATTGGCGAGTCTCTGCGAGTGTTCTCGGATGACCTGCGTCACAAGCGCCAGGTACGGGCCGAAGAGGCAGCTTCCAAGGTGCCGACCAAGATGCTTTTCCCGCTGGTGCTGTGCATTTTTCCGTCGATCATCATGGTGATCATGGGACCGGCGGTGATTCAGATCATCCGCACGCTGCTGCCCTCGATATCGGGCACGCAAGGCTAGGCGGCTTTCAGCCCCTTGGTCGCGACTGACGACCGGCGACCTTTGACTGGCGTCGGCGCCAGGCAGGCAGACCTCAGGCTTATGGCTTGGCAGGCTTGGCGTTTGCGTTGCCGAGTTGGTGTCGCATGGCGTAGACGTACAACTCCAGCCGGTTTCCCAATTCGAGCTTGTGATAAACCGAGGTCAGGTGGTTGCGCAGGGTGTGCTCGGAGATGAACAGCCGCAGTGCGAGCTCCCGGTTGGAGGCGCCCTGGCCGTCGATAACCGCGTGGATGATCACCTTCTCGCGTGCCGTCAGCAGGGCTTGCCGGGCCAGGTCCGGGTCCATCGATCTTGGGGCGGTCGACTCCATGAAACCGCTGAAGACGCGGCCCAGCGTATTTCGGTCCAGCCACAGCTCGCCTTCGTGCGTCTTTTCGATCGCCTTGAGCACTTGCTCGGCCGGCGCGTCCTTTCTCAAGATGCCGCGTGCGCCCTTTTGGACCGCCTGATCCAGCACCGTCTGGCTGCGTTCGCCGGTGAGGATCAGCACCCGGGTGACGGCTTGGCTCAGCAGGGCCGGCAAAAGCGCCAGGCCGCTTTGACCGTCCAGGTCGAGATCAAGCAGCACGATGTCGGGCGTTTCCCGGGCCAGGGCGGTCAGCGCTTCGGCGCCGTTGCGAGCTGTACCGATAACTTTCATGCGCGGCTTTTCACCACTGATCAGCTTTTCCAGGCCCCACAGCATGGTCGGGTGGTCGTCAATGATCAGCACGCGAATCGGCGCCGTTGCGTCCGGTCCCGGGACTTGCGTCAGCACGGCTCGCGGCGATGGTTTTGCGAGCGCTCTGTTGACTTGCGTTGCTGTGGTCATGCCTGCCCCTCAAGTTTTCAAACCGGAATCTGAATCTGCACCGAGGTGCCGCCGTCTGCGCCGGCTCTGACCTTCACCTGCCCACCCAGGGCGGTCACACGCTCCGTGATGGAGCGCGGACTGAAGGCGGGAGGCGCTTCGCCGGCGCCCGTGTTTTCTATCTGGATATGCAGGCAGCCCAGACTCAGTTGCATGCGCAGTGCCCCGCGCTGGGCCAGGGTATGACGGCAGATGTTGCTCAGCCCCTCGCGCACGATCTGCAGGACTTCCATGCCCATGCGGTCATTCATTTGCAAATCCGGGTCGGTGGAAACGGCGATATCTACCCCGTAAAGGGCCCGGATTTGCGCTGTTTGCTGGCGTAGCGCGGTAGCGAAAACCGCCTCCGCCGGTCCGCCCGTTTGTCGGAAGGTGCCGGCAAAGCAGCGCAGGTCTTCAATGGCCTGGCGGGCCACGGCGCCGAGCTTGTCCAGCTCCTGCAGCAGCGGATTCGTCGGGGCTGCCTTGTTGCGCAAGGCACTCAGGCCCAGAGTCAGGCCGATATAGGGCTGCACGGCCCGGTCGTGTATGTCCAGGGCCATTTTTTGCCTCGCATTGAACGCTGCCTCCGAGGCCATGTTGTCCACCAGCTCGATGGTTTCAATGACGGGAAAGGCCTGAGCTGTGAGCTGGCCGAGAAAGAGCGCGTCGGCCTTGCGTGCTGCGCTGCGCCCGTTGACGACAAACAACCGGCCCTGCGTGCGGCGCAGCGATACCGGCACGCTGATGAAGCTATCGCCTTCGAGCAGGTCGGCGATGCGCTCGCCAGCCGCCTGGCAAGGCGCCGGCGCCCAGACCGACAGTTGGGTGTCATGCATCAAGGTTGTCTGCTGCCTGGCCAGGATTCGGCGCGAACGCTGGTAGACGATGGCCTGTGGCGGCAAGGCCAGCAGGGGCTCTGCGGCGTCGCTACCCATGGCTTGCGCATTCACGGGCTGGCGCGTGCGGTCGGCCCGTACGGTCCTCATCTGGCAGCTGCCGCTTTGTCTGTCGCGCAGCACCAGAACGCAGCTTTGAGCCTGGAAAAAATGTCGTGTTTGCTCCAGCACCTGCGTGATGGTGTGGTCGACGCCGAATCGCGGATTGGACCATTGGCTGACATCGCGCAGCAAGGCGAGCCGCCGGTTCAGGACGATCTTGGATTCACCCCAGTATGCGCTGATGTAGCCCAGCGTCAGCATGAAGCAGCTGCGCAGCAGCAGCCGCGGCAAATCCGGGCTGGCGCCGGGGAACAAGGCGGTCGCGGCGAACAGCGCGGTGGCGACCACCGTGACGCGCGCGCCTTCCTCAAAACCCCAGCGAAAGGACGATGACAGGATGGCGAAAAAGAAAAACAGGAACAGCAGGCTTCGACTGCCGCCCGTCATGGCAACGAAGACGGCATACCACAGCACGTCAAGCCAATGCTGCAACTTGCTCGCCGCCAGCGGCCGGCGCGCCAGTGCGACTGCGTAAAGCAGCAGGCTGTGCGCCACATAGACCGCGAAAAGCATCCAGGCGAGATCGGCGCCGGCATGAAAGCTGATCGGTTCGGTGAGCGATGCGAGCAGCACGGAAACCGCCAGCACCAGGCGCATCGCGCCAACCAACTGTGCATCTGCCATGTCCGCCGCCAGCATGGCGGGCGCGTGGTCAGGCGTGGTCGTGATACCGGTCAACATGAGTGGTGCAGTGCGAGCTCGCAATGAATGTTTCCGTTTGCTTTGTTATTTGCAAATGGTAACCCGCTTATAAATTATTTAATAACTCAGCAATGATTAATTGAAGGCATGCGCAAGTTGTGGCGAGCGAAAGCCACACGACCGTCCGGGGCGGGTGCAGACCGGATCCAAGGCGGATTTGCAGCGCGTTTAAACGGGATTTAAAGCAGGTTCAGGCCGGGGACCCAAGCCCCGGCTTGCGGCGGGCGCCGCAGCGCCGTCAGATGGGCGCGCTGTCCAGCGCTTTGTTGAGCGGGCGAGGTTTGCCCGTGTCGTCGATCGCCACATAAGTCAGGCTGGCTTCGGTGACCTTGATGTATCGGCCCTGGGTGCGAAAGCGCTCCGCAAACACTTCAACCCGCACCGAGATGGAGGTGTTGCCGACGCGTTCGATCACGGCAAAAAACGACAGGATGTCGCCGACCCGCACGGGTTGCTTGAAGACGAATTGATTGACTGCCACGGTCGCCATGCGCCCGTTCGCGTAGCGCGCCGGCAGCACCGAGCCCGCCAGGTCGACTTGGGCCATCACCCAGCCGCCAAAGATGTCGCCGTTGGCGTTGCAGTCCGCGGGCATCGGAATCACCTTGAGCACCAGTTCCTTGTCCGTGGGCAGCGCAACGGCCGGCCCGCTTGCGCCCTGAGTGTTGACGGTTTGCGGGGTGGCGGTGGACGCAAGGCTTGATTCAGAAGACATAGGCACAATCTAAAAGCAAAGTTTTTCAGAGCAGGCTCCGGCAGCGAATCTCCGCGAGCCCCAGCGCCCCGGCGCCCTCAGCGCCCTCCAGCGCTATTTCACGATTGTCCCTCATGCGTTCTCGAGCTTCCTCCGATACCTTGGACCTGCCCGCCACGGCTCCAGGCAACAAGTCAGCCATGCAGCCCCGCTCGGACATGGACACCCTCAGGCGGCTTTTCCCCTACCTCTGGGAATACAAATGGCGCGTGATCGCCGCGCTGTCCTTCATGGTCGGCGCCAAGGTGGCCAATGTCGGCGTGCCGCTGCTGCTCAAGAACCTGGTCGACGCCATGAGCTTCAAGCCCGGCGACCCGCAGGCCGTGCTGGTGGTGCCCGTGGCCTTGCTGTTTGGCTACGGCCTGCTGCGTTTGTCGACCTCGCTTTTCACGGAACTGCGCGAACTGGTGTTTGCCAAAGCCACGGAGGGCGCGGCGCGGCGCATCTCGCTGGAAGTCTTTGAACACCTGCATGCGCTGAGCTTGCGCTTTCACCTCGAGCGCCAGACCGGCGGCATGACCCGCGACATCGAGCGCGGCACCCGCGGCGTGCATTCGCTCATTTCTTATTCGCTCTACAGCATCATCCCTACGCTGATTGAAGTGACCCTGGTTTTGAGTCTTCTGGCCATCAAGTTCGACGTCTGGTTTGCCGCCATCACCATCATCGCGCTGGTGTTTTATGTGGCCTTCACCGTCACAGTGACCGAGTGGCGCACCCAGTTCCGAAAAGCCATGAACGAGCTCGACTCATCGGCCCACAGCCGGGCCATCGACTCCTTGCTCAATTACGAGACCGTCAAGTACTTCAACAACGAAGCCTTTGAGGCCAGACGTTACGACGAAAACCTCGAGCGCTACCGGCGCGCTGCGGTCAAAAGCCAGCGCACGCTGAGCCTGCTCAACACCGGCCAGCAACTGATCATTGCCATCGGCCTGGTGGCGATGCTCTGGCGCGCGACCCAGGGCGTGGTCGACGGGCGCATGACGCTCGGTGATCTTGTCATGGTCAATGCCTTCATGATCCAGCTTTATATTCCGCTGGGTTTTCTGGGGGTGATCTACCGCGAGATCAAACAAAGCCTGACCGATCTCGACAAGATGTTCAACCTGATGGAAAAAGAACGCGAGATCGCCGATCTGCCCCGGGCCTTGCCGCTGGTGGTGGCCAGCCCAGCGAGTGCGGCCGGCGACTCGGCGCACGACGCCACGGTACGCTTTGAAAATGTCAGCTTCGCCTACGAGCCGAGCCGGCCCATCCTGCACCATCTGAGCTTTGAAATTCCTTCGGGCAAGACGGTGGCGGTGGTCGGGTCGTCGGGTGCCGGCAAGTCCACCCTGGCGCGCCTGCTTTACCGCTTTTATGACGTCAGCAATCCGCACGAAGGCGGGCGCATCACCATCGCCGGGCAAGACATCAAGCACGTCACCCAGTCCAGCGTGCGGCAAGCCATCGGCATCGTGCCGCAAGACACGGTGCTGTTCAACGACACGGTGGAATACAACATCGCCTATGGCAAACCCGGTGCCAGCCGCGCCGAGGTCGAAGAGGCCGCCCGCGCTGCGCGCATTCACGACTTCATCAGCGCCACGCCCAAGGGCTACGCCACCATGGTCGGCGAGCGCGGCCTCAAGTTGTCAGGCGGAGAAAAGCAGCGGGTGGCCATTGCCCGGACCTTGCTGAAGAACCCGCCGGTGGTGATTTTTGATGAAGCCACATCGGCGCTGGATTCGGCCAACGAGCGCGCCATCCAGGCCGAGCTGCGCGCGGCGGCGCAGAACAAGACCACTTTGGTGATTGCGCACCGGCTGTCGACCGTGGTCGATGCCCATGAAATTCTGGTGATGGACGCCGGCCGCATCATTGAGCGCGGCACGCATCTCGAGTTGCTGGCGCAGGCGGGTCGCTATGCCGACATGTGGGCTTTACAGCAGCATGAGAGCGCGCAGGCGCAAGCCTAAAGAGGAATTGGATTTAAGTGCCAACCTTGGCAGGCGTCTGGGCGTGCCCAGGCGCCTGCAACTGGAAACAAGCCAGCGTTTCATCTTTTCTTGCGGCGCTTGGTGGTCGGGGCTGGGCTGGCGCTTGGCCGCTAGCGCGCACCCAGCCCGCCCTGGCAAGCCAACCATAATCGCTCGCATGGAAACCAAATGGTTGGAAGATTTCGTCAGCCTGGCTGAAACCCGG
>CAJAOB010000335.1 GCA_903941205.1 uncultured Burkholderiales bacterium
GTTGCTGTTGGCCGCCATGTACCGGGGTTTGGTGCTCGAAGTATTCGATCCCTTGTTTCTCAATGCAAGCCGCAAAAGCACAGCTTTAGCCAGAAGCAAGCTCTTTGGTCCCTGGATTTGGCACCAGGGCTTTTTGATTTTGGTGGTGGTCAACCTGGTGGCGGGGTTTCAAACCCTGGGAACCCTGATGGCTGTCGGTTTGATGATGTTGCCGGCAGTCAGTGCCCGTTTGTGGCATGACAACTTGCCTGCGCAATTGATCAACGCCAGTGCGCAGGCCGCGCTGGCTTCAGCGGCTGGACTGCTGCTGTCTTACCACTTTGATACCCCATCGGGGCCCACCATCATTGGCGCTGCCGGCGCTTTGTACATGGTTTCGTTGCTGATAGCCCCCGGAGGATGGTTGCCACGCAGGCTAACAAAAAAGCACCTCATCGCATGACCAATCAGCCAAGCCAGCTTAAAGAAATACCCGCAACCGGAAACACAGAACCATGACACATTTTGACTTTCGCTTTTTCAAATCTTTGCCGCATCGCATTCTTTGGGCCACTACCGTCGCCTTGTCCTTCTGGATTAACACGGCTCAGGCGGCCGACAAAATTCCATTGACAGCGAGTTTCAGTATTCTGGGTGACATCGTGCGAGAGATCGGTGGCGACAGGGTTTTGGTGAGCACGCTAGTGGGTCCTGACGAAGACGCGCATGTCTTTGAGCCTAAACCCGCTGACGCCAAGACCATTCTGGCTGGCAAGTTGCTGGTTATCAATGGCTTGAATTTTGAACCCTGGGTGGCGAAATTAGCCAAGTCTGCGGGCTACAAAGGTGAGATTCTGGTTGCTTCAAAAGGGGTGAAAGTACGCAATTCAGACCCCCACGCCTGGCAAAACCCCTTGAACGTGGTGCTTTACGCCCAGAATATTGCCGCCCAGTTGTCCAAACTGGACCCGGCAGGTGCCAGCAGCTATGAGGCCAATGCCGCAGCCTATGCTGCCAAGCTCAAGGCCCTGGATGCCTGGGCTAAAGATCAAATTGGCAGCATTCCAAAAAGCAAGCGTAAGGTCATTACCTCGCACGATGCCTTTGCTTACTTTGGCGCAAATTACGGTCTCGTATTTTTGGCACCACAAGGCGTGAACACCGACAGCGAGCCCAGCGCGAAACAGGTGGCCCAGCTGATACAGCAAATAAAGCGCGAAAAAATCCGCGCTGTCTTTGTAGAAAACATGAGCAATCCCAAACTGGTTGCCCAGCTCAGCAAGGATGCAGGTGCCACTTTGGGCGCAAGTCTGTATTCAGATGCCCTGTCTCATGCAGACAAGCCGGGTGCCACCTATCTGCAAATGATGCGCCACAACGTCGAACAACTGGTGGCCGGCATGCGCCTGAATTAGGCGCTACTTCATGGCCTAGGGGACCGGAGCGAGCGGTGATTAAAAGCCTGAAAAGAACCCAAGGGCGACCGCATCACCGAAGCGGTTTTTATCGGTCAGAGCATGAACCGAGTTGCCGTTGAGCAGGCCTGCGTTAAATGATCCGTTTCCGTCCTGGGAACACACACAAGAGGAAATCCGAAAATGACATCCGCATTGATTCCCGTCACCATCCTGACCGGCTTCCTTGGCAGTGGCAAAACCACGCTACTGAACTACATCCTCAAGCAAGCGCATGGCCACCGCATTGCGGTCATTGAAAACGAGTTCGGCGAAGCGGGTATCGACAACGAGCTCTTGATCCAGGATCAAGGCGAGCAAATCATCGAGATGAACAACGGCTGCATCTGCTGCACCGTACGCGGTGACCTGGTGCGCATATTGGGTGAACTGGCGGCCAAGCGAAAAGAGGGCACTGTGAAGTTTGACCGCGTGGTGATTGAAACCACCGGTCTTGCCGACCCGGCACCGGTAGCGCAAACCTTCTTTGTAGACGAAGAAGTTATTCAGAACTACATGTTGGACGCCATCGTGACCTTGGTCGATGCCAGACATGCGCCGCTGCAACTCGACGAACACCACGAGGCACAAGAGCAGGTCGGCTTTGCAGACCGGATTTTGCTGACAAAAACCGATCTGGTGGATGCCGCGCAGGTGCAAGCCCTGCGTCAACGTCTGACGCACATGAACCCGAGGGCCAAAATTGCCGAGTCACGCAAGGGCGTGGCGGCGCTGGATGACTTGCTGGACATACGTGGTTTCAACCTCAATGCCATTTTGGAGATTGAACCCGACTTTTTGAGCGATGTCGCACACGAGCACGATGACGACATCACGTCATTCGTGTTCCGCGAAACGCGTCCGATGGACCTGGAAAAAATCGAAGACTTCCTGAGCGCCATCGTGCAGGAATACGGAGCGCAACTCCTGCGCTACAAAGGCATTTTGAATATCGCAGGCCTTGAGCAGCGCGTGGTGTTTCAGGGTGTACACATGCTCATGGCATCGGACTTGGGCGCGCCGTGGACTGGCGACGAGGTGCGCGAGAGCAAGATGGTCTTTATCGGTAAAGACATGCCGCGCGCGGAACTTGAACAAGGCTTCGCGCAAAGCGTCGTGTCCTTCTGAGGCGAGTTGTTCCTTGAGCGCAGGCCTGAGGCTGCTGTGCGTCCCTGCTGCCGCAGTCGACAAGCGCTGCGTGGTGATGCCCGCGACCGGCGTGTGCATCTCCGGCATTGAGCGGAACACAGACTGAGATACGGACGCTATTTTTCGGTGTTGTTGTCCAGAAAGTTCGCCACCGCTTGCCTGGCACTGCTTTCGCTGGAAGTGCTGTGGCCATGGCCTGGCAACACCAGTTGAATGCCGTTGTCCCGCGCCCCCCATTGAGAGTCGCATTGAAAACCTGCCCGCTGAAAATAGGGATCAGACGACCAGGATATGGCGAGCAATGGTGTGGCGGCGCCGGCCTTGACGCCCAGGCTGCATACAAAACCGGAGATGATGATTCCCTTGAAGCCCATGTCTGGCGTGCGGGTGGCGGCCATGGCCCCTTCGCTGTGACCCATCAGAAAGACATGTTTTTTGTCGACCCAGGGCTTTGTCTGAAGCTGCGCCATGGCGTAGGCCACTTCTGCAGGTCTAAGCCTGTTCACGGGAACCAGGCGCAGGTTGGTGATTTTCTCGGTGGTCGAGCAGTTGATGACCCGTTTGGGTATGGCGAACGAGTCCGGCAAGACAACGATATAGCCCTTGTCCTTCAGGAACCTGGCCCATTGTTTTTCTTCAGGTCCGATGCCTGCGCACCCATGCATGAAGAGAACCACGGGGAAAGGGTGCGGCGTCTCGACACTGCTGGCGGTTTGGGTAAAAAAGCGGTCAGGAACGTGAACAACAGCCTTTTCCCAAGCCACGGAGACATCGTATTTGGCCAGTTCATCGGCGTTCGCGGCCGCAAGGCTGGTCAGCACAAAGGCCAGGGCCAGTCTTTTCAGCATGCAAGGCCTATGCCGGACCGGGCGCTTGATCAGCGCGTGCTGAAAAACCGTGCCGCAGCGTCGACGGTCTCTTCAATGTCGGCTGCGGTGTGCGCGGCGCTGACAAAGCCGGCTTCGTACAAGGCCGGCGCGTAGTACACGCCGTTGTCCAGCATGGCGTGAAAGAACTTGTTGAAGGCCGGGCTGTCTGTGGTCATGACGGTGGCGTAGTTTTGCGGCAACTGGCCGAGCAAAAAGAAACCAAACATGCCGCCCTGGCTGTCGCCGCAAAAGTGCACGCCGGCTTTGGCCGCCGCTTGGGTGAGGCCGGCGACCAGGCTTTGGGTGCGTGCGCCAAGTGCTTCATAAAAGCCGGGCTTTTGCAGTTCGCGCAGCGTGGCCAGGCCGCAGGCGGTGGCTACCGGGTTGCCGCTGAGCGTGCCGGCCTGGTAAACCGGGCCCAGGGGCGCGAGCTGTTGCATCACGTCTTTTTTGGCGCCAAAGGCCGCCAGCGGCATGCCGCCGCCGATCACCTTGCCCATCACGGTCATGTCGGGCTCAAAGCCGGGAATGAGTTGGGCGTAAACGCTTTGCGCGCCGCCCAGAGCCACCCGAAAGCCGGTCATGACCTCGTCAAACACCAGCAGCGCGCCGTACTGGGTGCAGAGTTCGCGGCAGCGTTTCATGAAGGGCACGCTGGCGCGCACAAAGTTCATGTTGCCGGCGATCGGCTCGATCATCAGGCAGGCCAGTTCCTTGCCGTGCAAGGTAAAGGCTTCTTCAAGCTGGGCCAGGTTGTTGTATTCGAGCACCAAAGTGTGTTGCACCACTTCCGGTGGCACGCCGGCGCTGGTCGGGTTGCCAAAGGTCGCCAGACCCGAGCCGGCCTTGACCAGCAGTGCGTCGGCGTGGCCGTGGTAGCAGCCTTCAAACTTGATGATCTTGCTGCGGCCGGTGGCGCCGCGCGCCAGGCGCAGCGCGCTCATGGCCGCTTCGGTGCCGGAGCTGACGAGACGGATCATCTCGATGGAGGGCACCAGCTTGATGATTTCTTCGGCCAGATCGACTTCGCGTTCGGTCGGCGCGCCGAAGGAAAAGCCGTCGAGCGCGGCTTTTTGCACGGCTTCAAGCACCGCCGGGTGGCCGTGGCCCAGGATCATCGGGCCCCAGGAGCCGATGTAGTCGATGTAGCGCTGGCCGTCGGCGTCCCAAAAGTAGGCGCCTTGCGCGCGCTGCACAAAACGCGGCGTGCCGCCCACGGCCTTGAAGGCGCGTACAGGCGAGTTGACGCCGCCGGGGATCACCCGTTTGGCGCGTTCGAACAAAACGTCGTTGCGGGAAGTCGGGGCTTTGGAGTCAGTGTTTGGTGGCATGGGGGTCGACATCAAAAGTAGGGCTTAAAGGCAAGGCAGTGCTCGGGTCGTCAGGGTTTTCGTCGTCTTCGGCCTGGGCCCAGAACATGCGGTCGGGCACCAAATGGCCCATGCCGGGTTGAAAGCCGGCATTCAGGCTTTGGTCCA
>CAJAOB010000336.1 GCA_903941205.1 uncultured Burkholderiales bacterium
CATGCACGTTGGGCAAGTTAGCAATCCGAGTTGCCTTGAGCCATGCAAGGAGCCTCACAGCTAGACCCCAGAGTACGCTATGGTTACAAACTTGTATGCTGCAACTCGCACACTGGCTCAAATGCGTTTTTTGTCGACACGGCCCATGCTTACCTGTTCAATGACGTGCCAAAATATATTAATGATATCTATGTTGCCCCCCGGTATCATATGTACTCGTCGTACGGACACAAGAAATCAGCCAAAGTAGTTGAAGAAATAATCAATAAATGACCGGGTCATTCCGGCAGGCGGATGTTTCTGGCGCGCTGAAGGCCGCGGGGCCTGACTCCGGGAATCTCGGTTTTTTTAGCCATGGTTTCAATCAGCGGTTTCAGCCGCCGGTCACGCAAGCGGTTCCAAGTCACGCAGCGCCTGTGCTGCGTCGCCTCGCTTGGCCCCGCACCTTTTTTTCACCAGTTCGGCTTGCGCTTGTCGATGAAAGCCTGCACGCCTTCCAGTGCTGACGCGTCCATCATGTTGCAGGCCATGGTTTGCGCGGCGTCTTCGTAGGCGGCTTGCATGCCGGTCTCGATTTGCCGGTAAAAAAGCTGTTTGCCCAGGGCCAGAGCGACGGGTGGCTTGGCCAGAATGCGGTTGACGAGGGTCTGCAGCGCTGCGTCCAGGTCGGCTGGCTCGGCGACGCGGTTGACGAGGCCCTTGTCCAGCGCTTCTTCGGCGCTCAAAAAATCCCCGGTGACCAGCATCTCGAAAGCCGCCTTGCGGGACAGGTTGCGCGACAGCGCCACGCTCGGTGTGGCGCAAAAAAGGCCCAGGTTCACGCCGCTTACCGCAAAACTGGCTTCGGTTGAAGCCACCGCCAGATCACACTGCGCCACCAGCTGGCAGCCAGCGGCAGTGGCCATGCCCTGGACCCTGGCGATCACGGGCACGGGCAGGCTTTGCAGGCTCATCATCATGCGGCCGCATTGGGCAAACAGTCGCTGGTAATAGTCCAGCGCTGGCTTGGCGCGCATTTCCTTGAGGTCATGCCCGGCGCAAAAGGCCTTGCCTGATGCGGCAATCACAAGCACCCGCAAGGAGGGCAGGTCGGTCAGTTCGTCCAGCTGCGTTTGCAAGGCGGTCAGCAGCGCTTCGTTCAGGGCATTGAAGGCCAGCGGCCGGTTCAGCGTGAGCGTGGTCACGCCGCGCTCGTCGTCGGTGCGCAAAAGCAGGGCGTCTGTCGGGCTGGAAGTCGTCGTCATGGTCAAGGCCTCATTCAATGGCAGTGCTGCTGCGGGCGCGTTCGCGCAGCTGAAACTTCTGTATCTTGCCGGTCGATGTCTTTGGAATGTCTTCAAAGCGAATGTCTCGCGGCACCTTGTAGCCGGCCAGCCATTGCTTGCAATGGGCGATCAGTTCTTCGGCGGTCACCACCGCATCTGCGCGTGTTTCAACATAGGCCAGCGGCGTCTCGCCCCACTTGGGGTCGGGCTTGGCCACCACGGCGCAGGCCAGCACGGCCGGATGCCGGTACAGCGCGTCTTCGACCTCCAGCGAGCTGATGTTTTCACCGCCCGAGATGATGATGTCCTTGCTGCGGTCCTTGATCTTTACGTAGCGGTCCGGCTCCATCACCGCCAGGTCGCCGGTGTGAAACCAGCCGCCTGCAAACGCCTGGGCCGTGGCCGCCGGGTTCTTCAGGTAACCCTTCATGACGATGTTGCCGCGAAACATGATTTCCCCCATGGTCTGGCCATCGGCCGGGCATTCGGTCATGGTTTCGGGGTTCATCACCGTCATACCTTCTTGCAGCGGGTAGCGCACGCCCTGACGGCCGTTCAGGCGCGTCTGCTCGCCCAGGCTTTCGCTGGCCCATGAAGGGCGCTGCACGGCCACGGCCGCCGGGCCATAGACCTCGGTCAGGCCATAGACATGGGTAATTGCAAAGCCGATCCGGGCCATGCCCTCGATCATGGCTGCTGGCGGCGCGGCGCCTGCCACCATGCCGCGCACTTGCTGGCTGATGCCCTCGCGCAATTCGGCCGGTGCGCTGTAAATCAGGCTGTGCACGATGGGCGCGGCGCAGTAGTGGTCCACGCCGTGGCTGCGGATCGCCTCCAGGATGGCCTTGGCCTCTGGCTTGCGCAGGCAGACATGGGTGCCCGCCAGCATGGCCACGGTCCAGGGAAAGCACCAGCCGTTGCAGTGAAACATGGGCAAGGTCCACAAATAACGCGGGAAATGCGGCATCGTCCAGGTTGCGGCATTGCTCACGGCATTCAGGTAGGCCCCCCGGTGATGCGTGACCACGCCCTTGGGATCGCCCGTGGTGCCACTCGTGTAGCTCACGGCAATCGCGTCCCATTCGTCGGCAGGGCCTTCGAGCCGGGCCAGCGGCGCATGCGCTGCAATCCAGGGCTCGTACTCATGCTCGCCCACGCGCTCGCCGGCGCCGGTGTATTCGCTGTCGCAGACGTCAATCACCAATAGCGAACGTCCGTGGACTTCGCGCAGCAGCTTCAGTGCCGCCGCCGTGAGGGGCGCGAACTCACGGTCCGTGATCAGCACCCGGGATTCGCAGTGATTAAGTTGCCACGCAATCAGCGCCGCGTCCAGGCGCGTGTTCAAGGTGTTGAGCACGGCGCCCAGCGCTGGCACGGCGTAATGCGCCTCGATCATCTCGGGCGTGTTGGCGAGCAAGGTGCTGACGGTGTCCTTGCGCCCGATGCCATGGGCCTTCAGGGCGGCTGCCAGTCGCGCGGCACGTTCGCGGGTCTGGGCCCAGTTGTAGCGCCGCTGGCCATGCACCACCGCAGGCAGGTCGCCAAAAACTTCGGCCGTGCGCTCGACAAAACTCACTGGCGAAAGCGCCACATGGTTGGCGGGATTTTTTTCCAGATGCTGGTCGTAAATCGAAATCAAGAATCTCGCTCCTTCAAAAATTATTCAGGCCTCGCGGCAAGCCGCCGTGAGGGCCTGATCGATGTCCCACAAGATGTCGTCCAGATGCTCGAGTCCGACCGACAGGCGGATCATGTCCGGCCCGACGCCGGCGGCCAGCTGTTGCTGCGCGTCAAGCTGCCGGTGCGTGGTGCTGGCCGGGTGGCTGATGAGCGTGCGGGTGTCGCCGATATTGACCAGGTGGCTCATGAACTGCGCCGACTCGATGAAGCTGATGCCCCGACTCAGGCCGCCCTGCACGCCGAACGACAGCAGGCCCGAGGCGCCGCGCATCTGGCGCTTCATCAGCAAGTGCTGCGGATGCTCGGGCAGGCCGGGGTAATTGACCCAGGCCACACGCCGGTCAGCACGCAAAAACTCGGCCACGCCCAGCGCGTTGCTGCAATGGCGCTCCATGCGCAGCGGCAGCGTTTCCACGCCCTGCAAGATCTGCCAGGCGCTCATGGGGCTGAGGGCCGCGCCAAAGACGCGCAAGGTTTCCATGCGGCAGCGCATCGAAAAGCCAAAGTCGCCAAAGGTCTCGTAAAACTTCACGCCGTGGTAGCCGGGCGAGGGCTCGGTCATGCCCGCAAACTTGCCGTTGTCCCAGGGAAAGCGCCCGCCCTCGACCACCACGCCGCCCAAGGTGGTGCCGTGGCCTGCCAGGTACTTGGTGGCCGAATGCACCACCACGTCAGCGCCCAGCGCCAGCGGGTTGCACAAAAAAGGGCTGGGTACCGTGTTGTCGATCACCAGCGGCACGCCATGCGCATGCGCCACCTCGGCTACCGCCGCGATGTCGAGCACCAGCAGGCTCGGGTTGCCCAGGCTTTCGGCAAACACCGCCCGCGTGTTGGGCTGCATGGCCGCCGCAAAAGCCTCGGGCCGGGTGGCGTCCACAAACGTGGTTTGAATGCCAAATTTAGCCAGACTCACCGCCAGCATCGTGACCGAGCCCCCGTAGAGCGCGCCCGCCGCCACCACATGATCACCCGCCTGCAAGATCGTCATCAAGGCCATGGCCTCGGCCGCCATGCCCGAGGCCGACGCCACCGCCGCCCGGCCGCCTTCGAGCGCGGCCACCCGCTCCTCCAGCACCGCCACCGTCGGGTTGCTCAGGCGCGAATACACATTGCCAAAGGTCTGCAAATTAAACAGCGAAGCCGCATGCTCGGCACTGTCAAAGACAAAGCTCGTGGTCTGGTAAATCGGCAAAGCCCGCGCGCCTGTGGCAGCGTCAGGAATCTGCCCGGCATGAATGGCCAGGGTTTCCGGGCGAAATGTGTGGTTCGGCATGATGTCTGGCTTGGCGGTGGCAGGGGGGCAGTGTGGCTTCAGGCCGGGCGTCTGGCGGAAATGACGCCGGTGTTGACTCCTACCCAATTGAGCCCGCCAAACAGGCGCGCATGCTCGATCTTGACGCAGCGGTTAAACACCGAAGCCAGCCCGGCCGCGCGCGCCAGTTGGTCAGCCTCTTCGTTGTGTACGTCAATCTGCTGCCACAGACACTTGGCGCCAATACGCAAAGCCTCCTGAGCCAGCGGCAACACATCTTCGCTGCGCCGAAAAACATCCACCATGTCAACCGGCTGCGGAATCTCAAGCAGGCTGGCGTAAACCGTCTCTCCCAGAATCTGCCGGCCAGCGCCGGCATAGCGCGGATTCACCGGAATGATCTTGTAGCCATGCGCCTGCATGTACTTGGCCGCAAAAAAGCTGGGTCGATGCCAGTCCGCCGACAAACCGACCACGGCAATCGTCTTGTGCTGCTGGAGCAGGTGCCGCAAGGCTGCGTTGTCGTTGTGCATGCAAGCGATCGTATCGGCAAATAGCCCCAGCCTCATTGTCGGGAACCCTGTCCGGCACTGCGTGCAGATGATGGCCTGCGGCCGGAGACTTTCCGGCGCTCCGGTGGCGAGAACCAATTTGATTGCCTTGCCAAACTTGAATCGCTCAAGCGCTGAAAACGAAACAGGGCGGAGTTCCCTTCGCCCTGTTTCGTGTTTGCCCACGTGGCAGGTGGCATCACCGGTGTTTAGCCAGCAAGCCTCCGGTCCCGATTAGCGTGATCTAGCGCTTGTCACTCGAACTGCCCAGGCCGCTGCCGGACTGGCCACTTTTGCGAGCAGCCTCACGCGCTTCCTCAGCGGTCAGCTCATGTGCGGTGCCGCTTTCCTGTGCAGGTTTGCCCCCCTTGTTGGCCATCTCGCGCTGCTGGTTCGGGTCCATTGCAGCCGAGCCGCGGTTCGAACTGCCGGGCAGGTCCTTGCCGACATTCTGAGCCTTGTCGGTGTTTTGATCCTTGTTGGCACTCGGGTCTTTACTGCCGCCTTGATTGCTCTGGTTGCCTTGATTGCCTTGATTGGTTGAAGCCATGTCGTATTTCCTTGAAAGTGATGCGACACGAACAAATGCGTCCGTATCGGAGGCCGTAGCGGCTTGCACCGTTGCCGACCACGTGCTTACCTTCAAGTTCGGTGGGCGCCGCCTATGTCGGTCATTCATCTCCCTTGCTGTAGGACCAGATGAACGGCTGTGTTGTGTTGTCGCCTGACTCGCGCGCTGCTGAGGTTTGGATCATGCAAGGCCCTTGGGGACCGGTTCCTGCCCCCCGATCAGACTGATGGCAGGCCTCGCAGCATGACGGCGGGGGGCGGGAGTTGTTCATTGCTCAGGGCCTTCAATCGGGATGCAGCTTGGTTAGCACGACAAGCCGTTCGCCGGGTAGCAGAGCAAGTGAGGCAACGGGTCAGCACCGGCAGCAAAACAGCTGAGTCAATGCCACCCCTATTAACTTGCTTGCACCGGACTAGCAAGCTGGGTGTCAAGGGCGGGTAAATCACCTTCAGCAACTTGCCCAACGATGGCGGTGTTAATGGACCAATACCCATGGGCTACGCGGTTGCGCATCGTATTTGACCGGGTTGGCTGGGCCGTGCAGGTCGGCCGTCTCGGCGCAGTATTCGTCCCAGAGCAATGCAAGCGTCATGCCTTGGCGGCGCAACTCCTGGTGAATGCGGCCTAGTCGGCGGGGGCATAGAGGTCGCTGGGCGGGGGGCGGGCAATAAATGCCGATCAAGACTGACCTCGTCCATGGCGGCGATGGCGGGCCAATCCAGACGCACGGCGATGGCAAGGCCTGCGTATTTGGTGACCACGCCTTTGGAAACGCCCAAAGCGGTGGCGATTTGCTGGTGGGACTGCTGCCCTTTGAATCGGCGTACCGGTCACGATGACCGGACTGGCTGGTCACGTTCCCGGAATCTGCGGTCACGCTCTACCGGAATCAC
>CAJAOB010000337.1 GCA_903941205.1 uncultured Burkholderiales bacterium
GGTCTAACGATCACAGGCAATGCTGGTAATAACACTCTGACAGGGTCTGGCTTTGCTGACACGTTGGATGGTGGCGCTGGCAATGACGTTTTGCTTGCAGGTGTTGGTGCTGACACGCTGATCGGTGGGTTGGGTCAAGATACGCTTACCGGCAGCACAGGAGCAGACATCTTCAAGTTCAGCTTGGTCGGTGAGTCTAGGACTACAGCCACGAAATCTGACGTGATCACGGATTTTGTGCAGGGTGAGGATCAGATTGATCTGAGCGCCATTGATGCCTTTGCAGCAACCAGCTCCGTCAATGACACCTTCATCTGGAGGGGAACGGCTGCATTCAGCAACACCACGCAGGGTGAAGTGTGCTACGAGAAGTTCGATGTTGAAGGAGCCGCCAATGACCACACGATGATCTGGATCGACAACGACAAGGACACCGGTGTTGAGATGGCTATTTGCCTGAACGGCATACACGATCTGACCGCCAGTGACTTTATCTTGTAGGAATGCGGGAGGCGATCAGAAGGCTGCTCAGTGTACTTATCAACTCTAGCAGGGCTAGAGCAGTCTGACGATATTTTCCGTCGTCGAATTATTTGGAACGACCATGCCTAGTCGATGTTTGTCAGGGGTGTGAAAGTCACCAGATGGTCCACAGGCATATCAACTGGCAGATTTGACAGTAAGAACCCACGTTTCTGATAATGTGCCCAGACTAACTTCAGTCGAGCAATAACCTACAACGTCTCTGCCTCCCTGATCTGTTTCAAGACTGCGTCAATGCGCGGCTCACTGAAGGAAGGTATGGTCATGACTGCAGGGGGTTGTGGGGTAAGCGGTGGCTGGGCACCACGGTTAGCTTAGCTTGACATCGCGAAGTTCCACGGCAGCAGGCCGTCGAGGCGGCTTTGCGGATGGCCATTGGCGATGGCCGTCAGGGTTGCTTTGAGATAGGCGGTAAGCGTTTCTTGGCCCCCACCTTCCAGCCTTTCGCCTGACCTGCGATGCCAGGCCTGATGGAGATTGGTTGGGAGTTTCGCGATGGCGACTACGGTGGAGTTTCTCAGGGACTACGGGGTGGACATTCGGACCAACGGGCAGCGACGCTGGCGCGATGAGATCAAGGCGCGGATTGTGGCCGAGAGCCTGAAGCCCGGTGTGACGGTAAACGCTGTTGCGGCGCGGTATGGTCTTCGGCCGAACCATCTGTCGGAGTGGCGCAGTCGGGCGCGCGATGGCAGGTTGGTTTTACCTGCGCAGGCTGATGGGGTTTGTTTCGCGCCTATCGTGCTGTCGGATGGGGGCGCTGTTGTCCCCGGCGCATATTTTTCCGGGCAGCCTAGCAAGCCCGAGGTGCTGCGCCCTGCATCCATCGACATTGCCGTGGGCGACGTAACACTCCGGCTGGACGGCGCTACGACAGCGATAAGAATTGCCGAGATCGTGCGGGCGATTGGTGAGCGCGCGTGATGTTTCCGTCTCACCGGGTGCGGGTTTTGGTCTCGACGCAACCCATCGACTTTCGCAATGGCCATGATGGTTTGGCGGCATTGGTCTCATCCGTGCTGCGTAAGGATCCGTTCACCGGCACGGTGTTTGTGTTCCGCTCGCGTCGGGTGGACCGGTTGAAGCTTTTGTTCTGGGACGGCACGGGGCTTGTTATGGCCTACAAGAGGTTGGAGGAGGCGACATTCACCTGGCCTACCATCACGGATGGGGTGATGGCGCTGAACCATGCCCAGTTCGAGGCGCTATTTGCGGGTCTGGATTGGCGTAAGGTAAAGGCGCTGGAGACACGCCCACCGGCTGCGGCAGAGTGAATGATCTGGTTGATTTTGCGTGCTTTTGTTGGGTGATTTTGCTATAATCCTAGTATGATCGAAGCACCCTATATTGACCTTTCCACCATCCCTGTCGCGCAGCGCGCGGTGGTTGTGGCTTTGATGGAAACGATCGCGGCGCTGCAGGACATGACCCGACGCCAGCAGCATCTGATCGCAGAGATGAACCATGCCCTGCATGGCAAGCGGTCAGAAAAGCTGGCCGAGGATGAGCGGCAACTGGCCTTTGAGGATCTGTCGATTGCCCTCGCCGAGGTTGAGGCGGAAAAGGAAATCCACCCTGCCAAGCCACCAGGTGACGCTGCGGCAGCCAAACCTGCCCCAAAGCGCACCATCGGCAACCTGCCCGCCGCGCTGCCGCGCATCGAAGAGGTCATCGAACCTGACAGCTTGATGTGCCCTTGCGGCTGCGGCATCTTGCACAAGATCGGCGAAGACCGCAGTGAGCGGCTGGACATCGTCCCTGCCCAGCTTCGCGTCATCGTCACCGTGCGCCCGAAATATGCCTGCCGGACCTGCACTGACGGGGTGACCCAAGCGCCAGCACCCTCCCATCTGATCATGGGCGGGTTGCCGACGGAAGCGACGCTCGCCCATGTGCTGATCAACAAATATGCCGATCATCTGCCGCTCTATCGTCAAAGCCAGATCCTAGCGCGGGCGGGTCTTGATCTGCACCGCGCCGTTCTGGCCGACTGGGTTGGCAAGGCCGCGTTCCACCTGAAGCCCATCGTCGACCGGCTAGCCGAGCATCTGAAGCGATCCGGTAAGCTGTTTATGGACGAAACGGCAGAGCACCTTTTCCGCATCATAACCGTACATAGGGTCATTTTCAACTGCGTGAAGAAATCTGTGATTGTTGATGATAATTATGGTTTCCTTGTTGTCGCCTGTGGAGTGCAAAATGACGCGAAAAAGCGGACGCAATACGGATGGCGCCTTTGGTGTCCGTCGTCGAATGATTTGGAACATTCGCGGTGATTTTGGAGCGGAGGTTATTGGCTCATCGGGTTTAGGCTATGCTGCTTTACGCTGGTGGTTCAAGCGGCGGTTTTGGATGGTCTTGTGTTTGATGCGTCTCCTTTCAGCCAGGATGGTTTCACCGCGCCCGAAGTAAACATCAGCTGGGGTGAGGTTGGCGATGCTCTCGTGGTAGCGGTGGGTGTTGTAGTGATCGATGAAGGCCGCGATAGCGGCTTCAAGCTCTCCTTCGAGGAAGTAGTTTTCCAGCAGGATTCGGTTCTTCAGGGTCTGATGCCATCTCTCGATTTTGCCTTGCGTTTGTGGATGCATCGGCGCGCCGCGAATGTGTTTCATGCCCTTGTCCGCAAGATATTCGGCCAGATCGCCAGCGATGTAAGACGCGCCATTGTCGCTGAGCAGGCGCGGTTTGTGCACAACC
>CAJAOB010000338.1 GCA_903941205.1 uncultured Burkholderiales bacterium
AGCGCACATAAAGCCAATTCAACAAGAGGTGGCTGAATTGGCGCAAGCGGCCAGCGAAGGCGATGAGGAAGACGAGGAACTTGCTACTCAAGTGAGGGGGAGCTACTTTTACAAACAGTCGCAAGTTTCTGTCCGCTACATGCGCGAGTTAATGGGTAAAAACGCTTTCAACAACCCCAAAGACATGGTGGAAATCGGAAAGCTCATTAGCTATGCGACAGCGAATGACCCGAACGCGCTAGTCCTCGACTTCTTCGCCGGCAGCGGCACCACCGCCGAAGCCGTCATGCGGCTCAATGCCGAGGACGGTGGCAAGCGCCAGTTAATCCTGGTGCAAATCCCCCAGCCCATTGACGCGGCCAAGCAAAAAGAAGCGCATCACTTCGTCACACACACCCTGGGCCGCCCCGAGGCCACGATTTTTGAGATCACCGCTGAACGCATTCGCCGGGCCGGCGCCAAGCTGCAAGCCGAGCGCGCCGCCAAACAGCAAGCCCAAGGCGAATTGCTGAGCGATGAGACGCCGCCGCTGGACACCGGCTTTCGGGTGTTTGAGCTGGTGGACGACCCGCTGGGTCTGGTCCACGGCCAGCCGCTCAGTGGCGCCACCCAGGCCCATGTGCAGCAACTGCAAACCCGCATCGCCACCGTGCAAACCGCCGACATGCAGCGCGTGCTGTCCAACCTGCTGCTGGCCGAGGGCTTGCCGCTGACCACGCGGATTCATACCGAGGTGCCCGAGCGTCTGTTTGTTGCGGCCGACGTGGCGCTGCTGCTGCAAGCCCTGCCGCTGGACCAGCTCCAGCAAGCGCTTCAAACCCTGCAAGCCGAGGGCACCGCGCTGCGCTACCTCAGTGTTTACACCCCCTGGGTGCAAGACGACAACCTCTTGCTGGGGCTTGAAACCCTGATGGACAAGCTGGGGCTGGGCAAAGACAAACTGCGCTTGCGGGGCTGAAACCATGGCCGCTCAATTTCAATACAGCCGACTGGCGCATCAGGCGCAGGCGGTCCAAAGCCTGGCGCAGGTGTTTGAGAACGTGGCGTTTGCGCCCGCGCTTCATGCGCAAGCGAACCCGATTTTCAAGCTGACTGACGACAACAAAAAAGTAACCGATAACCTTGCAACGCTGAAAGCCAACATCGAGCAGGTGCGGCAAGCCAACGGGGTGACGCTGGGGCCGGTGGACGTGAGCAGCGTTAACAGTCAAGGCCTGGCGCTGGACATCATGATGGAAACCGGCACCGGCAAAACTTTCACCTTTATCGAGGCCATTCACCTGCTGCATCAGCGGCACCGCCTGTCCAAGTTCATCGTGCTGGTGCCCAGCAACGCCATACGCCAGGGCACGCTCAACAGCTTGCGCACCACGGCGGCGTTTTTTGCCAGGGAATACAACAACCAAAACATCGCGGTTTACAACTATTCCGACAAAACTGTGGGCGGCTTTTTGCATGCGGCCAACCACGGCATTGCGGTGATGGTGACCACCTTTCAGTCGTTTGCCGGCGACAAGAAAGTCATGAACCAGCGCGGGATCGAGGCCAGTTTGTTTGGCCACGCCAGAAGCTATATGCAAGGTTTGGCTGCGCTGCGCCCGGTGCTGATCATTGACGAGCCGCACCGGTTTGAGGGCGCGCAGACCCAAACTTACTTGGCCAAGTTCGAGCCGCTGCTGACCTTGCGCTTTGGCGCCACCTTTCGCAAGGACGAGTACCGCAACCTGATTTACACATTGGACAGCGTGAACGCTTTTCGCCAGCGTCTGGTCAAGGGCATCACGGTCGATACCGTGGGCGTGGGCGCTGAAGACAGCCAGCTCTTGTGCCTGCGCGAGGTGACGGGCGGCACTGGCGAGCGGGTGGCCAAAGTGGCCTTCAAG
The DNA here is from genome assembly GCA_903941205.1 of uncultured Burkholderiales bacterium. Taxonomy (GTDB): domain Bacteria; phylum Pseudomonadota; class Gammaproteobacteria; order Burkholderiales; family Burkholderiaceae_C; genus Polaromonas. The sequence continues at coordinate 1,884 of CAJAOB010000338.1, forward strand.
GGCTTGGATGGCAAACACAAAACCGTCCTGCTGCACAAAAAAGACAACCTGGGCGACAAAACCTGGCTGCCTTACCTGAACGGCCATGTGGTTGAAAACATCACCCGGCAGGAACTGCTTTTCACCAACGGTTTTACCCTGCCTTTGCAGGCGCCGCAGGCCGTGGGCATGCTGGCCGAAGACATGCAGTCGGCCATCATTGAGCGGGCGGTGGCCAACCACTTTGAGCGGGAAGAAGCGCTGTTCAAGCGCGGCATCAAGTCGCTGACGCTCTTTTTCATCGACGCCGTCGGCAAATACATGGCCGTCGGTCAGCAGGCCACGCCCGTGCGGCAGGCGTTTGAGCAGCACTACCGGACGCATTTGCAAATGACCCTGGCGCGGCCCGACCTGGACGCGGCTTACCGCAGGTACCTCGAGCGCAGCGCACAGGACGTGGCGCAGGTCCATAAAGGCTACTTCGCCGCCTCGCACAGCGACAAGTCGCAAGAAGAAGCCATCAGCCTGATCTTGAAGGAAAAGGAAAAACTGCTGTCTTTTGACACCGACCTGCGCTTTATCTTTTCCATGTGGGCGCTGCAAGAAGGCTGGGACAACCCGAATGTGTTCACGCTCTGCAAGCTGGCGCCCAGCCCGTCAAAAATCAGCAAGTTGCAGCAAATTGGCCGGGGCTTGCGCCTGGCGGTCAACCAAAAACTCGAACGCATCACCCACGACGAGCCTGAATTCGACAGCATCAACGACCTGGTGGTGGTGGTGCCCGCGAGCGAGGGCGACTTTGTGCAGGCGATTCAAAACGACATTGCCGCGCACAGCCTGGGCAACGCAGACGGCAGCATGGACGCCGACTGGCTGGTGGCCGAAAGAGCCGCACCCAGCTTGGCTGTGGCCGTACGCTTGCTGGACAAATTGGCCGAGCTCGGCGTGGTCAGCCTGGACGACGCCACGGACAAAGCCCGGCTGGTGATGACGCCTGCGGACTTCCAAATTCAGCAAGCCCACTTGCTTGACGTTTTGGCGCGGGTCAAAGGCAACGACGCACAACACGCCGGGCAGCTCGTTCGATGGCTGGCGGAGTTCATGTCGGGGGCCGGCCGCACCAAGCGCAAAGAGACTCGCCCGCCCACGCACTTGCAGGTGAACGGCGAGCGGTTCAAGCAGTTCAAAGACTTGTG
>CAJAOB010000339.1 GCA_903941205.1 uncultured Burkholderiales bacterium
GCGCCGCCGGCGCCGCCGGGCCGCTGGGCCTGGGCGCATGATCTTCAGCCTGTCTTCGTCTTATTGACCTTCCCACCAAAGTACCTCCACCATGAGTCCCTGGAAAGCCGCCCGCCCCGACGATCTGGTCAGCGCCATCGACACCCCCGCGCTGGTGCTTGACCTCGATGCCTTCGAGCGCAACCTGCAGCGCATGGCGGATGCGCTCAAAGGCCATCCGGTGCAACTGCGGGCCCATGCCAAAAGCCATAAATGCCCTGAAATCGCGCGCCGCCAGATTGCGCTGGGCGCGGTCGGCCTGTGCTGCCAGAAGGTCAGTGAGGCCGCCGTTTTCGTCGATGCCGGGATCGACGATGTGCTGTTGACGAATCAGGTGGTGGGCACCACCAAGCTGATGCACCTGGCCCAGCTGGCCCGGCGCGCGCGCATGGGTGTGCTGGTGGACGACCCGTTGCAGGTGATGGCGCTGGCCGACGTGGCGCGCAGTCAAGGCGTATCGATTGATGTCTATGTCGAGATCGATGTGGGCGGACGCCGCTGTGGCGTCATGCCCGGCGCGGCCGCCGCCCGCCTGGCGCGCCTGATTGCCGACCACGCGCCTTTGCGTTTTGCAGGGCTACAGTGCTACCACGGTCCAGCTCAGCACAAGCGCACACTGGCCGAGCGAGAGCAGGCGATTGCGCAGGCATCGGACGCCGCCCGGCTCAGCCGGTCGCTGATCGAGGCCGAAGGTCTGAAAGTCGAGCGCATTACCGGCGCGGGTACTGGCACCTTTCTGCTTGAGCGTGATTCCGGCGTCTTCAACGAGATCCAGGCGGGCTCCTACATCTTCATGGATCGCGACTACGGCGACAACCAACTGGGGGCCGAGGACGTGCGCTTCGAGCATGCGCTGTTCGTTCGCACCGCCGTGCTCAGTCGCACCCAGCCAACGCGAGCTGTCCTTGATGCGGGCCTGAAGGCTTCCAGCATCGACTCAGGCATGCCCACGATCTGGCAGCGTCCGGAATTCAAATACGTGAAGGCTGCCGATGACCATGGCGTGCTGGAGGTCCCGTCGACCTCGTCTTTGGCCCTGGGTGATGCGCTGATGCTCGTGCCGGGGCATTGCGACCCTACCGTCAACCTCTACGATGAACTGGTATGCATCCGGGGCGACCGCGTCGAGGCGATCTGGCCGATCGCAGCGCGCGGTGCTTTGCTTTAACTGACTATTTTCCTGGATCGACCCATGACTCAAAACTTCGATCTATTGATCCGCAACGCCTCCATCGTGGATGGCACGGGAGCGGCCCGCTACAGCGGCGACATCGGCATCCACGGTGATCGCATCGTGCGGATCGGCGAGCTCTCGGGCAGCAGCGGCAAGCAGGAGATCGACCTTGCCGGCAGGGTCGCAGCGCCTGGCTTCATCGATGCCCACACCCATGATGACCGCCTGCTGTTGTCCGGCCCGGACATGGCGCCCAAGGTCAGCCAGGGCGTGACCACGGTGATCGGAGGTAACTGCGGCATTTCGCTGGCCCCCATGCCCCGCGCCATTCCAAACCCGGTGACGCCGCCGCTGAACCTGCTCGATGACAGTGGCAGCTGGTTTCGCTTTCCCAGGTTTTCAGACTATCTGGATGCGCTTCGGGCCCAGCCCGCAGCTGTCAACTGTGCCATGCTGGTCGGTCACACGACGCTGCGTGTCGCCACCATGGAAGATCTCTCACGCCCCGCCTCCCGGGCTGAAATCGCCGCCATGCGGCAGTTGGTGGACGAAACCCTGACGGCCGGCGCGATCGGTGTGTCGACGGGCCTGTTCTACGAGCCTGCATTCGCTGCACCGGCCGAAGAAGTCATTGAGGTGTGCCAACCGCTGACACAGCACAAGGGCCTGTATTGCACCCACATGCGCAACGAGGACGGGCAGGTGGTCGATGCGCTGGAGGAAACTTTCCGCATTGGCCGTGCCTTGGGCGTGCCGGTGGTGATCTCGCACCACAAGGTGCAGGAAGTTGCCAATTTCGGCCGCTCGGTCGAAACCCTGGCGCTGATCCAGCAGCGCATGCTTGAACAGCCGGTTTGTCTGGACTGCTATCCCTATACCGCGGGCTCCACCATTTTGTCGGCCAACCGGCTGCGCGGTGCCAAGCGGGTGCTGGTGAGCTGGTCCAAGCCGATGCCGCAGTATGCCGGCCAGGACCTCGACGCCATCGCCAGGCAACTCGGCGTCAGCCAGGAGGAAGCGGTCGATCGCCTGAGTCCGGCAGGGGCGATCTACTTCAAAATGGACGAGGCAGATGTCCAACGCATATTGAAATTCGGACCGACCATGATTGGCTCGGACGGTCTGCCACATGATGCCGCACCGCATCCGCGTCTATGGGGTACCTTTCCCCGGGTGCTGGGTCATTACGGCCGGCTGCTCGGGCTGTTTTCCCTGGAGACGGCCGTGCACAAGATGACGGGCCTGACGGCGAGCAACTTCGGCTTGCGCGACCGGGGCGTTCTCAAGGAGGGCGCCTATGCAGATCTGGCGCTGTTCGATGCCGACACGATTGATGCCGCATCGACCTACGAGTCGCCCATGGCGCCTGCCCGCGGCATCAAGGCCGTGGTGGTTAACGGCAGCGTGGTGTGGCGCGATGGGCTGTCGACTGGTCTTCGCCCGGGCCGAGTATTGTGAAGTTGTCCGCACCAGTCACCACTGATCGATCAGCTCAATAGACCTTACCGGCCGAAAACGCACTCCTTGCCGATTGATTCGATGCAAGCCAGCGGCGATGTGGCTGGTCTAAGGCGGGCAGAGCACCGGGCGCTCGGACGGCCTAATGCATGCGCAAGCGCGATTCATCGGACGCGGCATCGGGGTGCTCAGCGCAGCTCACACGTTCATCTTTGAAGCCTCAGCGACCGCAGCGACATCAGGCAGCGAGATGCGCTTACGGACCGGATCCGCAAACAGACGTGGGCAAGCCAGTTTTTTATCTTTTCCGCTGGAACTGCTGGCGTCTACGCACAGCGCGGGTGCACGGAGTCTTCACTCCAGGCCCAGTCGGCAGCCTGGCGCTCAAACTTTGGCCGACACAGCTCGTCAATCGGGCATTCGCCGTGACCCCCGCAAAGACCTTCTCGATGCCAGCTCTGCGCGACAGATCGGGCGGAATTGGGGCTTCGGGGCGTGCAGTCTTTGTCGAACCCGCAGCCCCATACCGAATGTGGCGCGGCCTGACCCGAGCCCGAAAAAATCAGCCCGTTGCTGAAGGATCAAATTGGCAAGTGGCGCGAATCAAAGACTGCGGGCCAAATCCAAAGACAAGGCAGGTATCCACTGTTGACATCTTTACCCTAATGGTTGAACATTTAAGCCAATACGGATGACCAAGATCAGAGCGCGCAAGCAGCAGAAAGGCCTGAGTTTGAGTGTCGATACATCTGAAGGCCGGGGCCGACTTGCGTTGGTCACCGGTGGTGCCAGCGGCATTGGTGCCGTCACTTGCGAAATTTTGTCTGCACGGGGCTGGGGCGTTGTCGTCGCCGACATTGATGCGCCCGCGGCCGAACGCGTGGCAGCGCATTGCCGCGGCCACAGTGTCGCCATGAACGTCATGGATGCCGCCTCGATCGCACTTGCTGCGGCCAGCATCGAAAGCCGCCTCGGCTCCATCTACGGTCTGGTCAACTGCGCCGCCCTGTTTGCACCGCAGACGCCGCCGGAGCAACTTGGCATTGACACCTGGGACCGGATCACGAGCACGAATTTGCGGGGCACCTACATTTGCAACGTTGAGTTTGGCAAACGCATGGCCAGTCGCGGCGAGGGCGCGATCGTCAATATTTCCTCGATTGGCGGCCACCGACCAAACCATGGTCACGCCTATACAACGTCCAAGGCCGGCATCCTTGCGCTCACACAAGGCATGGCGGGGGAATGGGGCCGCAGCGGGGTGCGCGTCAATTCAATCACACCGGGTTTCGTCGGGGTGCCGCGGATGCTCGCAGCCATTGAACTCGGCAAGCGCTATCCCGTACCACCCGCGAGCTTGAGCGCACTGGGCCGCCTGGTCAGACCCGAAGAAGTGGCTGAGTCGATTGCCTTCCTGCTATCGGACCGGGCCTCTGCCATCACCGGCACCGACCTGGCCGTGGACGCCGGTGTTCTGGCCACAAGTGGTTGGGTCGTTCATGGCGGCCCCCCGCCAGCGCGGCCTGCGAGCTGACCCGCCCAACTCGTCAAAGCATGCAAAGCAAGCCAAAGGAAGCAATGATGAATTCACATCGACAACCGGTGGATTTCTCCAGCGACACGCAAATGCAAACCAGTTTCACCTGCAACACGCTGTCAAACGTGATGGCAGCCGAAATCACCGGGCTGGACCTTGCTCGGGCCACGAGCTCTGACATGGTCCGCATTCAGCAGCTTTTTTTGAAGCATCACCTGCTCGTTGTTCGGCGGCAGACCTTGAACGATGCCGACATCGAGCGCTTCGCCGCCTGGTTCGGCCCGCTGGAAGTCAACCAGGTCAAGAACGCCGATGGCGGCGTGCTTGCGCCAGTTCACTCCATTGCCAACGTCGACGCAGAAGGCAAACCATCCCAGTCACCTCTGTTGCAATCCAATTACAACTGGCACAGCGACAAGTCCTACCTTCCCCAGCCGTCCCTCATGACCATGCTACATGGCCTGGAGATTCCGCCAGCAGGCGGCGACACCCAGTTCGCCAACATGGAGCTGGCCTGGCAAGACCTGCCGGAAGATAAAAAACAATTCATCGCCGGACTGCGCGTGGTGCAGAGCTTCGAGCACATGCTGGACAAACTGGGCCAGCGCGCCATCATCGACGCCGCGCTGATTCCGCCACCCGTCGAGCACCCTCTGGTGCGAACACATCCGGAGACGGGCCGAAAAAGCCTGTTCGTCGGCATGTACAGCAGCAAGATCATCGGCATGAAGCAGGACGAGGCTGAGCGCTTGATTGCCGAGTTGCTGGCGCACGCCACCCAGGAAAAATACACGTTTACTCAGAAATGGCAGCACCTGGACTTCGTGTTCTGGGACAACCGCAGCTTGGTGCACCGCGCCATTCCCAACTACGAGATGGCTGCGCACCGACGTATTTTGCGAAGGTGCGTGGTGCGTGGGGGCGTGCCGCAATGAGCGCTTCAGGCGCGGCCGTTGAAAGTGACAGCGTGCGCGAATTTGCGGGTGAAGTAGCAAGAGCGGCTACGCTGATACAGGGCGGCGACATCGGCAGCTTTCGTGCCGCCCTGCGTGAGCCGGTGCGCCGCATCGTAGCGCGCAATGACGTGCTCGAATGCGGCCTGCCCAGGCCTGGTAATAACGTCGCCGAATCGTGGTACCTCTACTACGATGGGCTGATGTCCATCGTCCTTTTCAAGGTGCCTATGCGACCCGCGGTCCAGCCGCATGACCACGGCATCTGGGAGACACTTTTTGTCTGGCGTGGCGAAGTCCGCCACACTGTTTACGAGCGCGTCGATGACCATTTGAAGGAGGGTTACGCCGAGCTCGTCGAGCGCGAATCTGCCTTGCTACGCCCCGGCGATTTCGCGGTTGTAGCGCCACCGCATGACATCCACGGCTTTTACGCGCTCAATGAGGAAAGCTACGGCATCACGGTGTCTTCAGGCCAATACAAGCCGGAGCGCCTTTACTTCGATATCGATGCGCGAAGCTATGAAGTTCGCAAGCCGCGCACCTTGCGTTGATGCAGCGCTGGTGAAGGCTTTCCGGCTGGCCATGCGGGCGCAGGGTCTGGCCGGGGATGCAGCAGCAAGGACGTCCGGGAGCGCCAATCCGAGTAAGCGATTCGGTCGGCCTGGGGCGTTCGGCATGTGCTGCGCCTTTGTTGCCAGCGCACATGCCCGCTACATGACCGGGCAGTACATTTGTGTTGATGGCAACGAACACCAGGCCTTTAAGAGCAAACGCATGCAACAACAAGGATTCGCGACATGAGTGGACTGGCCACAGCCGGCGTCATCGACTGCCACGCACACGTACGCATTGAAGTTGACATGGGCCCAAGCTGGACGCACGGCCCCGAATACGGCACCGACAGTGACGGCAAGCCCTGGTACCGAATCGGCAATTACCTGCTGCGCGGCGTACGCCATACCAGCAGTCCCTTTACCGATATCGGGCTACGGCTCAAGGCTATGGATGCCGCGGGCATTGATTTTCAGGTGTTGTCGCCCAGCCCTCTGACCTACTTCCATTTCATACAGCCGGAACAGGCAGCGGCTTATTGCAAGAAGTGGAACGATGCCCTCGCCTCCATCGTCCATGAAAACGCAGACCGAGTCACCGGCCTGGCGACATTGCCCATGCAGGACCCGATCGCCGCCATGTTGGAGCTGGAACGTGCGGTGACGCAACTGGGCCTCGCAGGCGCAGCTATCGGCACCGACTTCGGCCGCTCACTCGACAGCGCCGATCTCAACCCTCTGTACGCCAAGGCCTGTGAACTTGACGTACCGCTATTCATCCATGGCGGCCCTGCGGGCATAGACGGACCACCGGGCGACCCCAATCTCAGGCGCTTTGATCTGGATGTCGTCTGCGGATTCGCTGCCCAGGGCACGATTGCCGTAGCGACCTTGATCTACGGCGGCGTGCTGAAGCGGCATCCGACCCTGCGGATATGCATCAACGATGGTGGCGGGGCCACGCCTTTCCTGGCGGGTCGCATGAAGCAAGCCGGAATGAAACGGCCGTGGGCTGAGGAATGGCTCAAAGAAGAAGGCGCATTCGAGACGCAACTTGCACGACTCTGGTTTGATACCAATGTCGGCGACCCACGCTCATTGGCTTTCCTGATGCAGGTCATGGGCACCGACCACCTTGTCATGGGGACTAACTTTGCAGGTTGGGACCAGCAGGGCTCCGTCAAGAAAGGCGCCGACGTGGCTGGTCTCGCCGACAACGCACGACGCCTGCTGGGCGGACTCAGATAGGCAGGACATGCATCGACAGTCGTCTGGTTCGCGTGTTGCCGCAGGTCCGGCGCAGCGAAATTTATCGCTCTCGTATTACACCGTACCCGAACTCTCATTCCTCGAGATGATGAGCGTCGCGGCCCAAACCGGCTGCACGCATGTCGGCGTGCGATTGCTTGACGGTGCCCCCGACGGACCGGGCACACAGCTCATGGAAAACGCTGCGCTGCGCCGCGCAGCGCGCGAACACATGGCGGCACTCAAGCTCACGCCGCTGGAGGCCAGCGCAGCGCGCATACGACCTGCTACGCAGGTCGCGGCGTTTGAATCATTTCTGGCAAGCTGCGCTGAACTCGGTGTGCGGCATGTCATGTGCACGATTGACGATGAAGTCGCAAGCCGCGGCGCCGCTCGACTGATGGAACTGTGCGACTTGGCGCTGCGCTATGGACTGCGAATCGAAATTGAGTTCGTGCCCTGGATGACGGTTGGCTCACTCACTGATGCTGCGGCACTGGTTCGCACCTTGGGCGCCAAAAACCTCGGAATCGTCGTTGATGCCCTGCATTTCGCCCGCTCGCACAGCCGCGTCGATGACCTTGCGGCGCTACCGCCTGACTGGTTCCATTTGCTCCAGATCTGCGATGCACCGGCCTGCACCGACTACAGTACCGAGGCACAACTGCATGTTGCAACGCAAGAGCGCCTGCTGCCAGGTGAGGGCGTGATTCCACTGGCGGCACTGATAAGAGCGATGCCCGACCACATACCCATCGCGCTGGAGATTCCGACTGCCACGCTTGCACGGACTTTGCCGGCACTGGCGCGGGTTCAGCGCGCTGTAGCCGCCACACGTGCTGTGCTGGCCGATGCTGAAAAAATGACGACTGCCCTGCCAATCGAAAAAATTAGCCCAAGTCCTGACTCCTGACTCCTGACTTTTGGCCCCGACAGAAAGTCTTCCGGCACGCTTTGCCGTCAGGCTTTGCGTGTGCTGCCCAAGAGTGCCGCCTCAGGACTTCATGTTTTTTTTGGCGCCGTAGCGCGATTCGATGCTGGGCGGGCACCAAGGGCGCTGACCCTTGGTTTCTTGACGGCTGTCTTTCTGGACCTTGGCTGGCTAGCCTTGTCGTTTTGGGCGACCTTGCCCACTTTGTCTGCCAGATAACGTTCATGCAGCAAGGCGATGTTGCGCTCCGTTTCCCTGACTGCGCCCTCCTCGTCACGCGCCAAGATCAGGTCGTAGATCCGGCGGCGCGATGGCATGACCAGCGCGTCCGGAGAGGGACCGAGAAGTTCGATCAACTGAGACTGGATCGTCATCAGCGAATCCATGAGGATCACCATGATTGGATTGCCTGATGCCGCCGCCAGCAAGCGGTGAAAGTCCAGACCCAAGCGCACGCGTTCGGCAGTGTCTTGTTCGGCGATAGCCGCCTCCCCTGCCTCCAGGTTCAGGCGAAGCTTTTCCAGGTCTTCCTCGGTCGCCAGATGGCAAGCTGAACGGGCAACTGCGACGCTTACCAGAAGTCGGGCGTCTTTGAGGTGCTCGGGCTTGAACATGCCGAGACGGAACATGTCGGAAAAACCGGCGACAACGGCACCACCATGACCCTCGCGCACGAAGGCGCCACCGTACATACCCTTGCGGAATTCGAGAATACCCGCCATTTCGAGAGATCGCAGTGCCTCACGGACAGTATTGCGGCTCAGCTGAAATTGCTCCGCGAGTTCGCGTTCGGGCGGCAGTCGATCCCCTGGGAGTAGCGCGCCGCTGTCGAGCTGCCTGCGTATCTGCAAGGCAACTTCTTCAAAGGCACGACGTGTCTGCACCTTGGAATATGAAAGGGCGGGCTTGGACGCGGACCCTTTGGGCCCGCCTGTGATGTCGACGAGTTTGGTCATGAAGCAGGCAAACAATAACCCATCAAGGCCGTGCTGGCGCGTTCGTCATGAGCCTGCCAGCACCCGCCATCAGTCCGCGCTGATGTTGCGCTCCTTGACGAGCACCGACATGGTTTGCGTTTCCTTCTCGAGCATCAGTCGGAAACCTGCGCTATCCACGAATTTGGCTTCCGCATTGAAATCATTGAACTTCTTGATCACGGCTGGCTGATTGCAGGCGTCAGCCAATGCTTTGGAAAGACGTTCAAGCACCGCCGGCGGGGTGGCCGCCGGAGCCCAAATACCGATCCAGGCGTCAAAAACAATCTCCTTGTAACCTGCCTCGATCATGGTCGGGACTTGTGGAAATTCACTGGCACGCTTGTCACTTGCTACCGCCAGCAGGTTAAGCCTGCCCGCGCGAACATGCTGATAGGCCACCCCCGTGATGAAGGCGATGTCGGTTTCGCCGGCCAGCGCGCTCAGCAAGGCGGGGCCACTGCCTTTGTAGGGCACGTGCAGCAATGAAATCCCCGCCTGCTTCTGAAAAAGCTCGCCCAGCAGGTGAGGAGACGTGCCGACTCCGGAGGATGAATAAGTGATGGTTCCAGGTTTGCTCTTTGCCAGCTTCACGAGATCAGCGACTGAATTGGCTGGGAGGTCTTTCTTTGTCACCAGGTGCAGCTGGCTGCGGCCGATAAGTCCAACCGGTACCAAGTCTTTCGCCGAGTTCGGTGAGCCCTTGATGAGCGAGGGATTGACCGTCTGCTGTGTCATCGGTCCAAACAGCAGGTTGTAGCCATCAGGGGTCGAGCGAATGATCTCGACCGCCGCCAGGTTGCCACTTCCGCCGGCTCGGTTGTCGATGGCGACGGGTTGTCCAAGAAGGTCGGAGAGCGGTTGCGCCAGCGCGCGCGCCATCAGGTCGACACCCCCGCCAGGGGCGGTACCGACCACCACACGGACGGTCCTGGCGGGCCAGTTCTGCGCAGAAACAGTCAGCGAAGCTGCCAACAACAGGACTCCGCTGACTGCCTGGAACCATCTTTTAGGCGATAACTGGGCGCGGCCTTCATTTGCTCCGGCTCTCTTTTTACCAATGTCATTCATGCTGTCTCCTCGGTTTGTGGGTGGTGGGGTTTTAAAAATGCATGCATCCAAGCGGCTTTGTATCGCTTACTGCATGTACGAGCCGCCGTTCACGTCCATCACCGAGCCGGTGATGAAGCTTGCGTCGTGCGAGAGCAAGAAGGCCACCGCGCCGGCCATATCTTCGACCGTACCGATACGACCGATCGGAGTCTCCGCTATCTTGCGGGCGCGAAGTGCCTGATCATCCATGGCCTTGGTGAGCGGCGTTTCAACCCAGGAAGGTGCCAGGCAGTTCACCGTGATTCCGTGCGGTGCAACTTCCGCTGCGAGGTTGCGTGAGAAAGTGATGACGCCGCCCTTGGATGCAGAATAGGCGGGATTGCCAGAGCGGGTTCGCGCGGTCCGCGAGGCGATATTGACGAAGCGTCCCCATCCTCCGCGCCGCATCAGCGGTATCGCCGCACGACACACCAAAAACGTACCCGTGAGATTGACGGCCAAAACGCGCTGCCATACAGCTAAGGGCGAGCCTTCGACCGTCGGCATCGCACCATTGACCGCACCCAGAATACCGGCAGAGTTGATCACGACGTCCAAGCGGCCAAAGCGACGGTCAATCTCAGCCATCAGAGCGGCTACCGACTCCTCGCTAGTGACGTCCAAAGGCAAACCGACTACCGCTGGTCCGTTTACATGCGGCGAGGGCAAATTTGCGAGTGCGACGGCATCTATGTCGGCGATAACGACCTGGAAACCGTCGCGTATGAGTCTTTCTGCAATGCCGCGCCCCAAGCCTTGGGCGCCACCTGCCACCAATGCCACCTTGCATGGGTCGCCTGTCTTGTCATCACTCATGCACTACCGTCCTTTTTTGTGTGTCGATCAATCAAAATAGTGGCGCGGGTATCAAGCACCAACTGTGCTCAGGGCGAATCTGGCGCCTCAAGCACTTTCTTCCACGATGCCAGGCTTTCTGGGTAGTCCCCTTGCAAGCGGGTGCCTCCTACTGCAAGGCGCAGGCTTGTTGCAAGCACGCCGGGGTAATCGGTCACCGGCACGTAGTACAGGAAAGTAAGCGTGCGCCGCTTGAACAGCCACCGGCCGTCTAAGCGAAGGTAGTCATCGGTGTATCGCATCGCGGCGATGCTGACCGTGCCATCAGGGCAGGTTTCGGCGTGCCCCAGCACTAAACCGGTGGCATGGTCGGGGTTCGCTTCATCGAACATCACCTTGTGGTCATGCGTCCAGTGGTAGCTCGGGCCACGGATCTTGTAGCGCCGCGTGAAAGTCTGACGGATGCCATCTCGTCCCTCGGCCGCAAGCAGTTTGCTAGGCGAGTCGATCACGCCGTCCTCGGTAAATAGGGCGGCGAGGGTATCGATGTCGTGTTCGTCACAGGCCCGGGCGTAATTTCCGACGAGTTCTGCAATCTGGTGGCGCGACTCAAGACGGTCTATGCGTTGGAGCAATGCCCGCAGGTCGTCAGTCGCTTTTCCGGAGTAAGGGTTTGGAGTCAGCATGGCAAAGCGTTTCGCGATCTGAGTCGGCTACTGTTTAAACGGCCCTGATGCGGGCGGCCTTGATGAGGCGTTCGAATCTGATGATCTGCGCGTCGACAAGCTGGCGCAAGGCCTGCCAAGAATTCGCCACGATGACAACTCCCGCGCACAGCAAGCCGGCTTTGAGTTCCGGCATCACCATGCGTTCGGAGACACCGTTCCCGCTTTTCATGATGACAGTCGAGGGCGCACGGGAATATGCTCGCAAACCATGCCAATCCGTCACAGCCAAGCTCGGCAGGCTCTGCTTGAGTTTGTGCTCGACCCGCAGGTGCTACTGGCCAAGCAGCCGTGACGTGGGCTTGAAGATCCAGAATTTCGCTCACTGCGATTTTCGAGATAAGTTGAACCTGGACCGGGAATAAGGGTCCTGCGGGTTTGTGCCCTACAGGTATGTGCCTTTTTTGCGCTGGATGCAAGCTCCCTGTGACGGCGGTCAACTTACTGGCTTCATGGAACATAAATAGATCCATTTTTCAGGCCGCGCCAGTCGCACAGTCCATGAGCCGCGCCAAATGCGCCACATCATCGAGTCGCTCGAAGGACAAAACACACTCAAACAATCTGTCCATAGCGACCTTGTCCATGAAGGGCGAGCACAGTGACACAGATTTCTTCAAAATTTCTGCGCGGCCAATCATGTCGTCGCCAGTGCCTCGCGCCTGCAAACGTAGCTTCTGCAGCGCTCGCCCGTCCTTGAGGGTGATGCGAAGATGGGCGCCCAGGCTGTCCGGGTAGGCTTTCTCTACCTCTGGGTGCAATTCGACTCGCACCAAACCTGCAAGCCGAAGCAGGGCGGGATCCGAATAAGCACCCTCGTCGAACATGCGCGGATCCAGGGCCCGACCCGTCAGGGCCACGGCAATCGCGTACGGCATGCTGTACTGCGCCGCCATCACTGAATCAGGACTCGCGCCGCTGTGGCGCGACACGTGCACCTGGTTACCGCCGAAGACGATGCTGGCAACATCGTCCTGCGCGAAGCGGTGCTCGGCCATCATCTCGTCAACCGCGTCAATTGCAGCGTGCATCGCGCCGCAGCAAGCATAGAGTTTGATGTTGTTATGGCGAATTTCAAAGTCTTGCCCCAGCGCGCGCGTGAGCAACTCCGGCTTTGGGGCTTCAGAGAACACATGGCTGTAACCGAACCGACCTTCCAAGGCGGACTTCGGCCCTGTCATCCCGCGCAGCGCCAGGTCCGCGGCCAACACACCAGCCTCTGCGGCACGGCCAGCATGAAAGCGTTTGACCATCATGCCTTGGGCATCGCGGCTGAACTCCATCAGTCCAGCGGCGCAAGAGACCGCAATGCCAATCGCCGACGTTGCCTGTTCCGGCGTCAATTTCAGCAAATTGGCTACACCGGCGGCGGCGCCCATAGGTCCGTGTGTTCCCGTGGGATGAAAGCCCCGGCTGATGACCGATGGCACGACCGACATACCGCAGCGAGCCATCACCTCGAAGCCGGCGACTATGGCTGCCAGCACGCGCGCACCTGACAGATGGTGCCGCTCCGCAACTGCAAGTACGGCAGGGATAACGCATGCGCCCAAGTGGGCAAGAGAGGCCCCATGCCAGTCGTCTAATTCAAAAGCGTGAGCAGCCGTGCCATTGGCGAGCGAGGCGGCACGAGCCGGCACGCGCACGCCTCGCCCATAGACACTGGCGTGGGCGGCACCTGCTTCGACCTCCACCTGGTTGGCCACAAAACCTGACCACGGCTGGCGCATGCCATGCAGGGAGACTGCAACATGATCGAGCAAGCAATCTTTCGCCAGCTCGATCACGTCGAAAGGCAAATCCGCGGGCCTCAGCTGGACCGCCCATAACGCAAGTTCCTGGGTTGGCGTTTTTTCTCCGAGTCCCGCCACGTCCATACATTCGCCCTGATGAAGAAACCCAGACAAAACTTACAGTTTGCAAAGGTTGAACCATACACTTGATGCAAGGGCGTGTCAACGAACTCAAGGCAATGGCAATGAGCCTTGCACTTTCCCTTTTTCAAGGCACCTCGCGACTGCCACCTCCCCAGAGCGTGGGACCTAGACCCTAAGGATTGGAGCAAGTGCGGACATCGGCTTCGCCGGCCCTGGCCTTATGGAAACACCGACGGCGCGCCACTTGAAGAACTTGCCGCTAGCGGGGCGGTGGTGCGTGATTCGCCAAGGCAAATCCCGGCGCAGGTAAAGGATTTTTCTCATACCGCGTGAACCCAGATCACTCAATAGAAATCTTTCTGGGTGAAAGCGGCGTATCCCACGGGCAAAAACACGGCCGCCTTCGCATTGATCTTGCCACGACGATCTCGCCAAGATGGTCCCGGACAACACCAAAACATCAGAACGCTGGCTCGCGGCAGGCAGCAAGTGCTTCATGAACGCCCCACAAGCGGCGGCCCGAATGACGCCATCAAGCAGACCCTCACCATCATGGCGGGGGAAAAGAGACGGACATTGCCCGGGCCAGGCCCTTGCTGGAAGTACTGGGCAAGAGGATCTTTCACACCGGACCGGTGGCATCAGGAGTCGCGACCAAGCTGCGCAACAACATGATCAGCATCACGACTGACGCACTGGTCGCCGAAGCCATGGTGATGGATGTGAAAACCGGGGTCGACGCGGATCGGTTTTATGAGGTTCTAAGTGCGAGCTCTGCCCGGAGCAATATGCTGGAACGCGTCGTACCCAACCACTTTCTCACACGCGACTTCGAAGCTTCGGTCAGTCTCACCACCATCATGAAAGACCCGCATTGCGTTATCGAGACTGGACGCAAATCGGGCGTGCGGCGGCTGCTTCCAAACCTGGCAATGCAATGCTTTGTCGATGCGGCGGGTCCTTCATGTTCAGGGCTCTCGCCGCGAGTTTGCTCTTGGGCCTGGCGGGTCGCATTGAAGGTGACCATCCGGCCCACTCGGGGCCATCGGACCGTAGGTCTACGGCTTCTGCAATTTCTTGGAGTGGCCCCCAAAGCCCGGTCGAACAGCAAGGTAATCGCTCGTCAGCAGCATAGCTGGCAGTCTGAAGGCGGCGTTCAGCCAGCGTTCAGTTCGTAGTCATGGCGCTTCATGCTGCGTGTTTTAAAGCCGCGCCCAAGCGGCGCCTGAGCAGCGTCCGTCAAGGCAGCGGCGCCGGGGCCACCGTCATCTCGGTGGCCGGGTTCAGGTCACCTCGCGGGTCGATCAGATGGCCGGCCGGAAACGACACCTTGCGCGGCGTGCCGGCCACGTCCAGACACAGCAAGTGGTTGTTGTCGCCGTCGCCGAGGTCGGCCAGAGCGAAAGGCACCACGCTTTGAAAGCTGCCGTCGTTTTGTTCAAGCAGCACCCGGTAGAGCAGCCGCTCTGCCTCGCCGGCCTCGTCCCCGTTGGCCTTGACCACGCCGCCGGCCCAGACGGCGCGAACAATCTGCGCAGTAGGGTTCGGGCAGCCGCTGCCCGCGCCCCGGCCGATACCGGCCTTTTTCCCCAGCTGCCATTGGGCGGGCGGCACCGCTTGCACCAGCACCAGGGTCGGGCCGGCTTCGAGTGGGGTCACGCCGACCTTGGCAGACTTGTAATTGACGCTGCGGCTGGCCGAGTACAGATTGCCGACGATCTCCACGCTGACGGGCGGATCGTTTTGCGCCGAGCCAAATTCACCGACCAACAGCGCCGTGCGAAGCTCGCCCTGGTCAATCGCCGGAAACAACGTGACGCAAGCGATCTTGCCGACCTTCCCCGAGCGCGTGAGCACCTGGAAGTCCCCGGCTTGAAGTGTCTGCACATCGACTTCGCGGTCAAAGATCACGGGCATCCCGTCGGCCTTGCCCGCCCCCAGGCATATACCCAGATGCGCCTGCATCGGCAAGCCGTTGTCCAGACCGAAGAATGCACTCAGCAACTGGCCCTGACCGCGCACACTGGCATCGGCGGGCGTGGTGTCGGTCTGTTGCGTGTCGGCGCGAAAGCGTGGGCTTGAATCCGCGGCAGACACGCACACGGCCAAGCTCAACATGAAGGCAAGGGCAAGAATATGTTTCATGGTGGGGTCAGACAGTTGAGGCGAAGGCGACGGCCAGAAATGTCGGACGCCCCGGTTCTTCAACCAAGACAACCACGCCTTCAAAGCGTCGACAAGAGCAATTTATTATTACTTTTTAAGAGGCAAAGGCCCTGACACATTGGCGGCAGGCAACAAATCCGGGCGCTGGCCCTTAAGGCGTTTTGCATTCCACTCGCATTCCGCTCGCATTCAGCCTCGCCGGCAGAAAATGGCCCACCCAGCCAGCCACTGCCCCATCGCGCCAAAACCCGATCAGATGCGCTTTTGGTGCCCCTAGGTGCCCCGGAAGCGCCTTTGGCCCTTGAAGTCCCTGCGAGGGGCGCACAACATTCAAGCAAACCGACCATGCCCCATAGCCGCTTTCGCCTGTCGACGCGGGCCGCAGGCCACACTGTTGCCCAAGCTCTTGCAGGCGTTCTCAGCAGCTCTGTTGAAGGCGTTTCTGACGCTACCCGTGCCCAGTGTGGCGCGTGATGATCACGACCATGACCGTGCGCGGGCCGCCTTGCAGGCTGGGGAAATCCTGCCGCTGCCAGTGATCATGGCGCGGGTGGACGAGTTGCACCCTGGGCAGGTGCCGGCGGTGGAGCTTGAAAATGAGAATGGGCTCTGGCACTATGAAATCAAGCTGCTTGAGCCCGGTGGCGGCTTGCTCAAGCTGGACGTGGATGCCCGCTCCGGCCGGATCCTGCGGCAAAAACAAAAAGGGGCTCATGCGCGTCCTGGTCGCTGAAGACGAACCCACTTGGTCGGCCCAGTTGTGCGCGGCGCTGACGGGCGCCGGCTACGCGGTCGACGCCGCCTTGGAGGGACGCGACGCCTGCTACCAGAGCGAAATCCAGGCCTATGACGCGGCCGTGCTCGACCTCGGCCTGTCTGTGCTGGATCGCCTGAGCGTGCTGCAGCGCTGGCGCAGCCAGGGCCAGACCATGCCGGTCCTGAGCCTCACGGCGCGCGGCCAGTGGCATGAAAAAGTCGCCGGTATCGACGCGGGCGCGGACGACTACCTGACCCAGCCCCTTCACATGGAAGAACTGCTGGCCCGGCTGCGCGCCCAGATACGCGGCTCGCAAGGCCTGGCCTCGCCGACCCTGCGTTACGGCCCGCTGACGCTTGACACGCGCAGCAGCCACGTCAGCCTGGCGGGCTTGCCGGTGAGCCGGACCAGTACCAGGGTTAGTGATCGTAGTGATAACGATGGGTGCCAGAGCAGGACTCTTAATTTGAGAGTTCGAGACGGAGAGCATGGCGGCTTTCATTTCAGCCAGTTTGGTCGGGTTGATCTGGATGAAACTCACGCGGACATACATGACCGACTCCTTTGAATAGACTGGAAATCCATATTGGTGACCGTTAAAAATGGCGGTATTTGTAATTTCCCTTGTGGCGGCGATGTGAGTGCCATGCTGGCGCAGTCCTGTGTCTGCCTGATCGTCCAGCAACGGGACGATTAGCGTGGCACTTGCAGCTCGTACTTGCTTTAGACTGGCTTAACACTCAATCCGAGGGTTTGCCATGTCCAAGTTAAAGCAAATGCGAAACGTCTTGCTGTTTGTCGGCTTACAAATTTCAGGCACTTGGGCCTGCTCACAAGTGGCAATTGTGGTGAGTCCGAGTAGCCCCGTTGCTCCAATGACTGCAGATCAGGTTGCAAACATCTTCTTGGGCAAAACCAAAGCGTTGCCCAGTGGTGCTGCGGCAGATCCAGTGGACCAACCCGAAGGCTCAGACATCCGGCGTATCTTTTACATTGACGTTACCGGTAAAAATCTTGATCAGGTGAAGGCGAACTGGTCACGGCTGGTTTTCACCGGCAAGGCGATGCCCCCAAAGGAAGTAATCGATTCGACAGCTGTGAAAAAGTTCGTTTCGAATAATCCGAATGCGATCGGATA
>CAJAOB010000340.1 GCA_903941205.1 uncultured Burkholderiales bacterium
GCAATACCCTGACGGAGCAAGAAATTTGTGCCACTTGCCAGAACCCGCAGCGGGATCGCAGCAAGCTGTGTGTGGTCGAAACACCCGCAGACCAGGCCGCGCTGGAGCGGACGCTGGCCTTTCAGGGTCTGTATTTTGTGCTGATGGGCAAACTCAGTCCGCTCGACGGCATAGGCCCGAACGACATTGGCCTGAAGAAGCTCTTTGACCGCGTGCTGCCCAAAGACCCGCAGGGCGAGCCCTTGCCAGAAGCCGAGCGCGATGTGCAGGAAGTGATTCTGGCCACCAACTTCACGGCCGAAGGCGAGGCCACGGCGCATGTGATTGCGCAGGCGCTCAAAAGCCGGGGCGTTCAAGTCACCCGCCTGGCGCGCGGCGTGCCGGCGGGCAGCGAACTTGAATATGTGGACCTGGGCACGATTGCCCATGCGCTGGTTGACAGGCGCTAGCAGCGGTGCGGCTTAAGGCGCATCAACGGGTGCGTCAAAGGCGGTGCCAATTGCTCGCCTGCATCCGCGGCTGAGCCCTCAATTTTTGATGTGTTCGTCGTTCTTGGGCCTTGTGGGGCTCAAGCTCCGCTTTAAAGAAGGAAAAAAACCATGACTTCCAGCTTCACTCTTGCCTACGGATGCATTCTCGTGATGGCTCTGCTTCCCATGATTTGCGCCGGCATTGCCAAGTTCGGCAGGACCGGCAGCTCGAGCCGGGAGGGCTCTTACGACAACCGTGACCCGCGCACCTGGCTGGGTCGCCTGAGTGGCTGGAGAGCCCGGGCCAACAACGCGCAAGCCAACACTTTTGAAGCGCTGCCTTTCTTTTTTGCAGCGGTCATCGTTGCGCATCAGCTGCAGATGCCGCAGGCCCGTCTTGACTTGCTGGCGGTGATTTTTGTGGGCCTTCGGATTGCCTACGTGCTGGCCTATATCGCGGACAAAGCCAATGCGCGCAGTCTGCTGTGGGTGCTGGCGCTGTCTGTGAACATCGCCATCTTCCTGATGGGGTTTCGCTGACCAGCGAGGCCTTTTGCGCCCGGCAAGACCGGCTTGAGTACAAACCCGCACGGGATGTTCCCGATGCGGGTTTTTTGTGCGCGCCTTAAGCTGGCATAAAAATCAAAACAAGGTAAAAGAGCTTGCGCATGTCGCGTTTTAATGGTTTGAAGGAAATTTCTCGAAGGCAGTTTGCCCGCAGCGGTTTGCTGACCGCGGCATCGCTTGCATGGCCCGCCTTACGGGCTCAACCCAAGCTTGAGCGAGCCAAACTTAGCCTGGCCGTTGGCGGCAAGGCTTCTTTCCAACATCTGCCCCTGATGCTGGCCGAGCAACTCGGTTATTTCCGGGCCGAGGGGCTTGACCTCGAGATCACCGACCACCCGAGTTCGGCGCGTGCTGCGCAGGCGCTGGTCAACGGGGCTGCCGATGTCAGCGCCAGCGCCTTCGAGCACCTGATTCCGCTGCAGTCGCGGACTCAATGGGTTCAGGCTTTCGCCATCCAGGCGCGCACACCACTGATCACTTTCGGCGTGTCCACGCGCAGCATGCCTGGCTACAAGTCGCTGGCCGACCTCAAGGGCAAGAAGATCGGGGTGGCGGCCACTGGCTCATCGGCCTATATGGTGGCCAAACTGGTGCTGGGGCGCGCGGGCGTCAATACCGGCGAAGTGACTTTTGTCGATGCGGGCTCGGTCTCGAACGCCTTGGTGGCCTTGCGTTCGGGGCAACTCGACGCGATCAGCCACACCGATCCGGCCATGACCATGCTGGAGCAAAAAGGCGATATCAAGATCATCTCCGACACCCGCACGCTCAAAGGCACTCTGGCGGTTTTTGGCGGGGCCATGCCGACGGCCTGCCTTTGTGCCTCGCGTGAATTCATCCAGAAAAATCCGAACACCTGCCAGGCCCTGACCAATGCCATCGTGCATGCCTTGAAGTGGTTGCACACGGCGGGACCTGGCGACGTCATCAAGACCGTGCCCGAGGCCTACCTGCTGGGCGACCGGGGGCTTTATCTGGCCGCCTTCAACAACGTGCGGGAATCGATCTCGCTGGACGGATTGATGCCAGAGGACGGGGCCCGTACCGTCTTGCGCGCTGTGGCCAGCGTTGACCCGAGCGTCAGGGCCGAAAAAATCGACCTGCCCAGAACCTACACCAACGAGTTCGCGCAGCGGGCCAAGGAACGGTTCAAGGCCTGAGTCCGGACGCGGCACGCGGCCCGATGCTGCGCCCTGGCGGGCGTCGCGCGCCGGTTACCATCTGGAAGTTGAGTCTTCTGCTGCGTCCGCTGTGGCGCGGCGATTCGCTCAATGATGTGTGGCGCCGCACCCTTTAACTCATTGCCTGAGACGGCCAGAAGTCCTTTTGAATGACCACTAAACCGGGCCGCGATGCCCATGCCCGTCGCGACATGCTGGCCTTGGTTGCGGCGCTGCTGCTGGTTTGCGTGTGGGGCGTGAATTTTTCTCTGCAAAAGTATGTGTTCACGGCCATCGGTCCCGCCGGATTTCTGTTCGCCCGCTACCTGATCATGCCCCTGTGCGCGGTGGTTTTGCTGTGCTTGCGGTTTGGCCGGCGTTGGCCCAGCGTCTCGCGCAGTGATTTTTGGGCGCTGGCCCGGATCGGTTTCGCAGGGCATTTTCTGCATGTGGGCACGGTCAGCTACGGCATTCACTGGTCAACCGCGTTTTCCAGTTCCCTGATTCTGGCCTGCGGGCCCATCTTCACGCTGCTCATCCTGCGCCTCAAGGGGTTAGAGCAACTTCACGCGCCGCAGCTCGTGGGCGTGGCGGTGGCGCTTGTCGGTGTGCTTGTTTTTCTGTCCGACAAAGTGCTTGGCGCAAACTGGCAGGCCACGGGCGGCGACCTGATCTTGTTGGTCGCGGCGGGCTTCTTTTCTTATTACACGGTCGCAGCCAAGCCCCTCATAGAGCGCCATGGTGCCGTGGCCACCATGGCTTATGCCACCATGCTGGGCAGCATCCCGAGCGTTCTTGTCTCTTTGCCGGCCGGGATTGCGGCGCCCTGGGCCAGCATGCCCCCGGCGATCTGGTTCAGCCTCATCTGGGCTGTCACTGTTTCGGCTTTTCTGGGTTGGTTGGTCTGGGGTTGGGTCAATGCCATCCGGGGCGTGGCGCGCTCGGCCCCGCTGATGTACCTCATGCCGCCCGTCGCCGGGTTGGTGGCCTGGCTGTTCGCGGGGGAGTCATACACCGGCATCAAGCTGGCCGGTGCCGCGCTGACCCTGGTGGGCGTTGCGCTGGCGCAATGGAGCAGCCCGGCCACGCGCGAGGCACCCGCGCCGGTGGACTGAAAGCGTCTTGGCTTGGTCTGGCTGCTTTGCGGAAGTCGTGCCGGAACTGGCTGGTGGCCAAGCCGGTTCCGGGCGAGTGTCATCAGGGCTTTCACTCTTTGCAGGCAGGACTCCATTTCCTGCCCGCCGTGCCTGAGGCGATGGGTCCCCGCTTTCGCGAGGACGACGGGGAGGCTGGACGCGATGGGGCGTCCAGCTTGAATCAGTCTGGCTTGCCGGGCTTAGGGCTTAGGGGCGGGTTTGGCCGATTTGCGCGGGCTTTTTGGGGTCGCCTTGGACTTGGCGCCGCTTCGGGCTGGAGCCTTGGCCTTGACCGGAAGGTACATCACCACCTCTTGCCCGAGCTGAAAGCTGCTGTGTGCCGTGACGCGGTTCCAGTCCGCCACGTCCAGCGTGCTGACCCCGTAGCGTTTGGCTATCGTGGCCACCGTTTCGCCATTGCGTGCCTTGACGCTTGTTTTCCGGGTCACAGACTCGGGCGTCAGATTCATCTGGCCGTTTTCGGCCACATGGCTGGCGACGTCGCTCTCGACCTTCGCCGAGCGCGGTATCAGCAGGGTGGAGCCGGCCTTGATGAGCATGCGCGGCGGAATGGTGTTGACAGCGCGCAAATCACTCTCCGCCATGCCGGTTCGCCGGGCCGCTTCGTTCGACGACATCGTGCTTGGAACTGTCCAGGTGGTCCAACTGGCGTATTGCCCGACCGTGTAGGCCTCGAAGTTGCGTTCAAAGACTTTGGCGTTGTCCCAGGGGAGCAGGATTTGCGGGGTTCCTGCCGCCAGAATGACCGGTCTGCGGGCTGCCGGATTGAGGGCCCTGAAGTCTTCGAGCTTGATGTCGGCAAACTGGGCGGCCAGCGCCACGTCAATGTCGCGCGAGATCGCCACTTCCTGAAAATACGGATGATTTTCAATGAGCGGCAACTCGGTCTGAAATGATGACGGGTTCGCCACAATGTTTTTCACGGCCTGTAGCTTGGGCACGTACTGCCGGGTTTCAGCCGGCATGTTCAGATCGGTGTAGGCGCTGCCAAGGCCTGCGCGTTTGTTGCGCGCAATGGCTCGCCCGACGCTGCCTTCGCCCCAGTTGTAGGCCGCCAGCGCCAGATGCCAGTCGCCAAACATGCCGTAGAGCTTTTGCAGGTAGTCCAGGGCTGCCCGAGTCGAGGCCAGCACGTCGCGCCGGTCGTCCTTGAACAGGTTTTGCTTCAGGTCGAAATAGGTGCCGGTCTGGGGCATGAACTGCCATATCCCGGCCGCTTTGGCGCTGGAAACAGCCTGTGGGTTGAAGGCGCTCTCGATGAAAGGCAGCAGTGCCAGTTCTGACGGCATGTCGCGGCGTTCGAGCTCTTCAACGATATGAAAAAGATATTTTCTGGAGCGCTCGGTCATGCGCTGCATGTATTCGGGCCGGGTGGCGTACCACTGCTCGCGGTCCCGGACAAGGTCGGACTGCAGGTCGGGCATGCGAAAACCGCGGCGAATCCGGTCCCATAGTTCCGCCGGGGCCTCCAGCGCGGTCACCTGCGCTGGCTCGGGCGGTGCGATCGATTGCAGCACGTTGGCTGGCGCCAACACCGGGCCGCTGCCGGGTAAGGCCCGCGGACTGATTGGCTTGGCAGTTTCCAGGGGCTGCGCCGGAGTGATCTGTTCAACCGGTTCCGGCGTACGCTCAGGCGTGCGCACTGCCACGCTTTGGGCCGGTCGCTCCGGTGGCGCAGAGCCTGGCGGCGTCGCGCAGGCCGCGAGGAGCGCTGCACTGGCCAGCATCCAAAGCGTCAGGCCGATGCGGCGCCCAGCAGGCTCGAGGTGGCTTGCCAGAGCGGCGGGCTTTGCGGAAATCGAATCAAGGAAGGTCATTGTCAGTGGCTGATGTGCTTCAGTGCCGTTGCAGCGGTGCGGTCCAGGAAGGAGCCCCGGGCGGAGCGTGCTGCTTTGCAAGATACCGCAGCCGAAGACCATTCTGGAGGTCTGCTTAAATTCGGCCTCGGCAGATGGACGAGCTTGGCCTGATTTTGCGGCTTGAGGGCGCTCCGGCAGGGCCTGGGGCCTGCATGGCGCCGGCGGGTGACTAGAATCAGGCGCTTGCGTGTTACGCGCCGGCTGATCTCGCGGCCTTGCGCCAAAGACCGGGGCCTGTCATCCAGCCAATCAGATTTGAAGAAATACATGCAGTTGTCTTGATGAACCCGGTGTCTGAAGGTTTGACGGATTGGTTGAAAACACCGCCTGGCGACTACTTGCTGGCGTGGGAGCGCGAGCAATTTGACCGGGCGGTGAGCGATATTTTTGGTTTTCATGCCTTGCAACTGGGCTTGCCCGAGATAGACGCCCTTCGGGCCAACCGCATTCCCCATCAATGGCTGGCGCTTGATTCGAACTCGCCAGCTAACTTAACGACTGTAAACGCTTCTGATGGGCTTGATCTAGCCGGCCCTGGGTCTGAGCCGTGCGGGCGCACTGCGGCGCTCTTCACGCATTCTGCAGCCTTGCCATTTCCTGCCAACAGCCTGGATCTCGTGCTTCTGCCGCATACGCTCGAACTCAGTCTTGATCCGCACAGCACGCTGAGCGAAGTCGAGCGGGTGCTGGTTCCTGAGGGGCGGGTGGTCATCAGTGGCGTGAATCCGGCCAGCCTTTGGGGCTTTCGTCAGCAGCGTGCGCTGCTTTGCCAGCGTTTGGGCTTTGGGGAGCGGTTCATTCCACAGTCGGGCGAGTTGATGGCTTACTGGCGCTTGCGCGATTGGCTTCGACTGCTTGGTTTCGAGGTCGAATCGGCCCGGTTCGGCTGCTACCGGCCGGCTTTCGGAAGCGCCAAATGGCTGGGGCGTTTCGCCTGGATGGACGCATTGGGCGCGCGCTGGTGGCCTATTTTTGGCGCGGTTTATTTCTTGGTCGCGACCAAGCGGGTGCGCGGCATGCGTTTGCTGGAGCCCGCCTGGAAGAGCCGGACGGCCCGCGCACCAGCGCCGGCGGTGGTGGCAAACCGCCAAGTACCTTGGGCAGAGTCGAGCTGGCCGCCTGGGCCGTTGCGGCCTGCCAGGAGCACGGTAATTTCCCGGCGAGCAGCCGATGACTTGGCTGATGTATCGGTTTTATCAGTTTTATCAAGTACTTCCCCTGACAAGCCTCATTCATGACAGAAGTCCATAATCCTTCCTCCCCCGTGGTGATCTATACCGATGGCGCTTGCAAGGGCAACCCTGGCCCCGGCGGCTGGGGCGCCCTGCTGAGCTCTGGCGGCACAAGCAAAGAGCTTTTTGGCGGGGAGTTGGGCACCACCAACAATCGCATGGAAATCATGGCCGTCATCGAGGCCTTGTCTGCCCTGAAGCGGCCGTGCCAGGTCACGCTCTACCTTGACAGCGAATATGTCCGCAAGGGCATCACCGAATGGATTCACGGCTGGAAGGCCCGCGGTTGGCGCACTGCGGCCAAGGCGCCGGTCAAGAATGTCGACCTCTGGCAGCGCCTGGACGCACTGGTGAGTTCGGGCGGCCATCAGATCGACTGGCGCTGGGTTCGCGGCCATGCTGGAGATCCGGGCAATGAACGCGCGGATGCACTGGCCAACAAAGGGGTCGACATGGCACTTGCTGCCCGTTTGTCCGGTTCCAGTACTGCCGCCTGAACCAAGCGCCTGAACCAAGCGCCTGAGTCTGGGCAGCCGGCCTTGGGTGCCCGGTTTTGGTGCTGATGGTTGGACGGCGTTTGCTTGTCTGCCAATCCTTGCTTGCTTGCTTGCTTAAGCGCCGCAATTTCTGTCAACAGCAGGTAAATTCGAGCTTTAAAGCCGAGTTTTGGTGTTTCCCACATTTCAGGTTACTGGATGGGCTGTTACATTGCTAGGTCGACTTATCTTCACATAAGAGCGGGGCGCTTTTCTCATGTCATCTAAAGTTATTTATCCAGTGATCGCGGCCTTGGGTATCGCGGCGGTCGGCGGTGGTGCCTGGTGGTACCAGAACCAACCGGCCAAAGCACTGGGCGATGCAAGCAATGCCAGCGCTACGGCCCCGCAGGGCGCCGCCAGTGCATCCGCAGGCGGCGGCAGTGGTGGCGGAAAGCCCACGGTTGAAGTCGCCAAGGTCGAACGCATGAACCTTGTGGACGAGTCGCAGACCGTGGGCTCACTGCGTTCGCGCCAGGGCGTCGTTTTGCGGCCTGAGGTCAGCGGCCGCATCACCCAGCTCAACTTCCGGGACGGTGATCGAGTCAAGAAGGGCCAGTTGCTGGTCCAGTTCGACGACCAGTTGCCCATGGCCCAGATCCAGCAGGCCCAGGCCGAGCTCAGTATTGCGATGGCTAACAACAAGCGCAACGAGGAGCTTGTTGCGCAGAATTTCATCAGCCGCCGAACGCTCGATGAGAGCGCCGCCAGCCTCCAGGTGGCCGAAGCCAAGCTGGCTCTCGCCCGCGCCACAGCCGCCCGCCTGAAGATCGTTGCACCTTTCGATGGCCTGGCTGGCATTCGCACCGTCAATGTCGGCGATTACCTCAAGGACGGCGCAGACGTGGTGAATATCGAAGATATCGACGCCATTTTTGTTGACTACCGCTTACCCGAGCGCTTTCAGACCAAGATCCGCCGCGGCCAGTCGTCCGTGATTGAGCTTGACGCCTTGCCCGGGCGCAAGTTTTCGGCGACCGTGCTGGCCATCGACCCGCTGATTGACGCCAATGGCCGCTCGGTCGGCGTGCGCGCTTGCATTGACAACCGGCGCCTGCAACTGCGCCCCGGCATGTTTGCCCGGGTCGGCGCGGTGTTTGGCCGGCGTGACAACGCCCGCGTGATCCCTGAAGAGGCCATCGTTCCGCAGGGCGGTAGGCAATTTGTCGTCAAACTGGTCAACGGCCCCGAGCCCGACAGCCGCGTCACCCAGCGGGTCGAGGTCAAAGTCGGTTTGCGCAGTCCCGGCAAGGTGGAGAGTCTTGAGGGACTTGAAGCCGGCGAGACTGTGGTGACAGCCGGCCAGCAGCGCGTTCAGCGCGACGGAACGGCGGTGCGAGTGATTGATCTGGCCGCTGGTTCAGCCCCGCGGGCCGGCGCTTCTGCTCCTGCCGCTGGCGCAACTGCCACTGGCGCTTCTGCTGCCGCAGGCCCTGGGCCCGCCGCCACAGCTGCGGCACCGGTCGCCAAAGCCCCGCCCAGAGCCGACGCGAAATCCGCGCCCAAGGGCGGTGCGAACGCCTTGCCACCGCTGCTTGGACCAGACCCTTGCCTGGCCGGCATGGACGACATTCCTCCCCGGGGTGGCCAACCAGCCGCCTCGCCTGGCCGCAAGCCGGTGGCAGACGCCAGCCCCGAAGCGCTGCCGGCTCGGGCACCTGCCTGATTTTTAGACCCCTAGCCGGGACACAAGACCATGCAAATCGCCGA
>CAJAOB010000341.1 GCA_903941205.1 uncultured Burkholderiales bacterium
ATACAAGATGGGCACGCAGGGTACGCTGGCATAGTCGGCGGCAAAGTGGCTGCGCGTGACCTCCAGGTTTTTGATGGTGCCTTCGCGGATCGCCACGCTCGGCACCACCACCACAAACTTCTTGAAGCCGTACTGCTTGTTGAGCTCGTACATCGTGCGGATGAAGGTGTAGGTCTTGCCCGTGCCGGTTTCCATTTCCAGTGAAAAATGCGGCACCAGGCGAAGTCTGACCACGCCGTCGCTCAGCTCTTGCCGCTCTTTGCGCTCCTGCACCTCGTCACCCAGCAGCGTTTGGCTGACTTGGCTCGGGTCCGGCTCGCCGCTGGCGTTGCGCAAATAGGCCAGCTGCACCTGTTGCACATTGGTCAGCAATTGTTCGTCAGACAAATGCAAGGCATTGCCAATGGTGCCGTTGGCCGCGTAGCGCACGCTGGCGTTTTGGCCCGCCAGCGCAAACTCGCTGCGGGCCTGCGGCTGGCCGTGAAATACCTTCACCACCGCATCGACCGCTTTTTTTTGGTAGTCCTGGTGGCTGAATTGCAGTTGCATCGTCATGCTTATTCCTTGGTGTCTGGCTGGTCTGAAGTGGCCTGCCGCTCGCGCGCCAGTTGCACCACGCGGTGCAATTGGGTTTGCAGCACTTGCAGCTCGGGCAAGGCGTGCAGGTACTGCGCCACGCGGATGTTGGCGTTTTTCAAATCCATCAGGTCCAACAGCTCCACCTGTTCGGCGTCGGCGCTGGCGCACAAAATCAGGCCGATGGGCGAAGCCTCACCCTCGGCCCGGTCGGTGCGGTCCAGCCAGCGCAGGTACAGCTCCATCTTGCCCTTGTGCGAGGGCGAAAACTTCTCCAGCTTCAGCTCCACTGCGATCAGGCGGCGCAGGTGGCGGTGGTAGAAAAGCAGGTCAAGATAGAAATCGTCCGCGCCCACGGAAATGCGCTTTTGCCGCGCCACAAACGTGAAGCCCGCGCCCAGCTCCAGTAAAAAGCGCTCCATGTCGCGCAAGATGGCGCTTTCCAAGTCGCGCTCGCTGTAGCCGTCGGGCAAGCCCAAAAAGTCCAGCATGTAGGGGTCGCGAAACACCATGTCGGGGGTGACCTGACCGCCCTCACGCAACTGGCCCAGTTCGCTGGCAATCACCGATTCGGGCTGTTTGGCTATAGCCGAGCGCAGGTACAACTGGCTGGCGATGCGCTCGCGCAGAGTCCGCACGCTCCAGCGCTCTATGCGGCACATCTCGGTATAGAACTCGCGTTCAAGGGGTTGCTTGAGCGGCAAAAGTTCGCGGAATTTGCTCCAGTTCAATTCTCGCGACAGTGTGGCGACAATTTCTGCATCCGGGAAAAGTTCGGCAAACTGAATCATGCGGCGCAGGTTTTTTTCGGCATAGCCCGCACCGTGGGTCAACACCAATTGTTGCGACACTGTGGCGACAATCTTGCCGCCGTAGGCTGCTCTTGATTGCTGCAAAGTCTCACGTCGTACTTTGTTGCCGACATGCCAATACACCATGGTGGCAGCGCTGTCGGCCGTGGCCGCCACATAACTGCGCGCCTGGTCAATGAGCTGGCGCAGGTCCACAAGCAATGCCTCGGTGCTTTGCTCAATGGCCATCGCTTGCGCCTTGTTAGCCAGCGGTTTCGGAATGGGTGGGGTGGACCTGGCCATACCGCTGCTCAAATCACCGTCAAGCTAATCTTCAGCCCGGCCAGTTCCAGCTGCAGGTTGGACAGCAGTTCGTCGGCTTTGCTGCCCCCAAAGCAAGAGTTCAGCATGACCACTTGCGCGGGGGCGGCTTTGACGATCTCGCCCTTCAGCGCCTCGGTGTACGGGTCAAAGCACAGCCACATCTCTTTGTCGTTGGGCATGAGCACGCGGTACACCGTGGCCCCGGCCAGTAGCATGGGCTTGCTGATGGCGTGCACACCCAAAGCGCCCAAGCCGTGCTTGAGCA
>CAJAOB010000342.1 GCA_903941205.1 uncultured Burkholderiales bacterium
CCAGGATGGCTTGGCCAAACGGGCTTTTTGCACCGGTAGGTGCTGAAGAATTAGCGGTCGGGAGAAGCGCTGATTTCTCCCAAACGCCCATTTTTGCCAGTTCAGCTTCCGCATAAATACCTGCGTCAGCCGACGCCGCGTACAGCTTGGTGATGTTGGTCAGGGCGGCCTGGGTTTGCGAGATGGTGTTGTTGGCGTTGTTGGCGCCCAGCAAGCGCTGGACACCGGTGAGCGTGCCGACAAGCAGCACGGCGATGATGGCCAGCGAGATCGACAGCTCGATCAGGGTGTAACCGGCTTGCCCGGTTCTGAGGATCGGACTGCGTTTTTGAACCGTAAGATTTTTAGCAAACATGTTGATTTCTCCAATTTTGCAAGTTGTAGCCGGGATGGCTGATCGTTTTGTCAAATCGATGAAAGTATCGGTTTGGCGGTAAAAGTGTAGTACAAAATTATCGTGTTCCAATGTTTTTTTTCAATTTTTTGATCTTTTGAATTAATATTGTCGGTATGAATGCAAAAAATACCAAAATCCCGAACATTTGCCGCCTTGCCCGGCGCCCGGCTCTCCCTCAGTGCCTGGGGGACGGGTCATGAGCATGGCCTTGAGTGCATTGACCAGCTTGTTGATCACTTGCGCGCCCATGGTGGCGCCTGAAACCGGCATTCGACTGGTGCGCCATGAGAGCGGCGGCAACCCTTACGCCATAGGTGTTAACGGCCCTTATGTCGTGAGGCCGCAGCCGCGCACGGCGGCGCAGGCGGTTGCCACCAGCAAGGCCTTGCTGGCCATGCCGGGCGTGCGTTCGATTGATGTCGGGCTCGGCATGATCAACAGTGACAACTGGGCCAGGCTGGGGCTGACGCTGGAGCAGGTGTTTGAGCCCTGTACCAATTTGCAGGCGATGCAGGCGGTGCTGCTGCCGTCTTACCAGCGGGCTGTGCGCGTTCATGGCCCGGGTGAGGCAGCTTTGCAGCGGGCCCTGTCTGAGTACAACACCGGCCACCCGACGCGGGGCATCAGCAACGGCTACGTGCGCAAGATTTACCTGCAGCCAGCGAACTGAGGCGCTTCAGTTGTCTCGATGCGTTCTGATACGCCTTGAGGTGGCCGGGCGTCTTGCAGTGCTTGACTTGCGGCGCGCGTTGCCAGCGGGCAGAAGCGCTCAGGCAGACCTCTGCAAATCAGGCTGGTCGCGCAGAAAAAAGCAGATGCCGCAAGCAGGGCAGATCAGGCAGATCAGCCGGCCAACAGGCGCTGCACCAGTTCGGCCGTGGTTGAGGCCTGGTATTTGCGCATCAGGCGGGCGCGGTAGATTTCTACCGTGCGGTGGCTGATACCCAGCACGCGGCCGATTTGCTTGGAGGTCAGGCCGTCCATCAGGTGCGCAGCGACTTCGCGTTCGCGTGCGGTCAGCTCGGCCGTCACGGGGCGGCGTGCGCTCAGGTCTTCGAAAGTCCAGATGCCGGCTTCATGCGGCGCCTGCCGGTTCAGCGCCCGGCCGGTGACGTGGCACCAGAAGGTTTCGCCCTTGAGGCGGCCGTCGACGCGCTTCATGATGCGATCATCAGCGTAAACGCCTTTGGCATTGAGGATCGGCAGCATGCGCGCGCCGGTGCGTTCGTACTCGGCCGTGCTGGGGTAGAGCAGCCGGAAGGACTGGCCCACGAGCTGCTCGCGCGAGGCGCCAAACATCTCGCAAAGGTGTTCGTTGCAGTCAATGATGGCGCGGTTGCGCGAGAGCACCAGACCGACCGGGGCCATTGCGAAGGCGAGTTGGTAATCAATGTCCATGGGGCAAACCTTTACGCGGAACTACCTAATCTGATACGTAGTATCGTTTCGCTCTGTCTTTGCATGAGCTGGGTGCTTGTCGGCCCTCGCACCCTTGCAGGTGACATTGCACGGCTTCATGCCCATCACGGCGCTTGCGCGTGCAGCCAGACGGCTGTCCGCGGGTGCTGACATCAACAGGAGAGAGATGTGAATAAAGTTTTTGCTTCGGCCCAGGCGGCCCTGGCGGGCGTGGTCAAAGACGGCCAGCTCATGGCCGTTGGTGGTTTTGGCTTGTGCGGCATTCCGGAGGCGCTGATTGATGCGCTTCGTGACAGCCAGGTCAAGGGCCTGACGGTGATTTCAAACAATGCCGGCGTTGACGGCTTTGGGCTGGGCAAGCTGCTGGAGACGCGGCAGATCAAGAAGATGATTTCAAGCTACGTGGGCGAGAACAAGGAGTTCGAGCGCCAGTACCTGGCCGGCGAGCTGGCGCTGGAGTTCACCCCGCAAGGCACGCTGGCTGAAAAGCTGCGCGCTGGCGGCGCTGGCATTCCGGCGTTTTTTACCAAGACGGGCGTGGGCACGCTGGTGGCCGAGGGCAAGGAGCTGCGCGAGTTTGACGGCGAGAACTACGTGATGGAGCGCGCCTTGATGCCCGATGTTTCCCTGGTCAAGGCGCATGTGGCCGACAAGTCGGGCAACCTGCGCTTTCGCCTGACGGCGCGCAATTTCAACCCGGCCGTGGCCATGGCCGGCAAGCTGTGCATCGTGGAGGTTGAAGAGATCGTTGAAGTGGGCGAACTTGCGCCGGACGAGATTCATTTGCCGGGCATTTATGTACACCGCATCGTGCTCAATGCCAGCCCTGAAAAGCGCATTGAAAAACGCACCGTGACCGCATCGACCCAACAAGGAGCCTGACATGCCGTGGACCCAAGACCAAATGGCAGCGCGCGCTGCGCAAGAACTCGAAGACGGTTTTTACGTCAACCTCGGTATCGGCATCCCGACGCTGGTGGCCAACTTTGTCCCGGACGACAAGGAAGTCTGGCTGCAGTCTGAAAACGGCATGCTGGGCATTGGCGCTTTTCCGACCGAAGACAAGGTGGACGCCGACCTGATCAACGCCGGCAAGCAGACCGTGACGACGATTGCCGGCTCGTCGATCTTTGGGAGCCACGACAGCTTTGCCATGATTCGCGGCGGCAAGATCAATTTGTCGATTCTGGGCGCCATGCAGGTCAGCGAGCAGGGCGACCTGGCGAACTGGATGATCCCCGGCAAGATGGTCAAGGGCATGGGCGGGGCGATGGACCTGGTGGCCGGCGTCAAACGCGTCATTGTGCTGATGGAGCACGTGGCCAGAAAGAAAGACGGCACCGAAGACCTGAAGATCTTGCCGCAATGCACGCTGCCGCTGACGGGTCTCGGCGTGGTTGACCGCATCATCACTGATTTGGCGGTGATGGACGTCACACCGCTGGGCCTGAAGGTGATCGAGATGGCGCCGGGCGTGACGCGCGAAGTTTTGCAGGCCAAGACCGGCGTGACGCTGGCCTGGTGAGGGCGCACGGCTTGCTGACTCTGCCGGGCTTGCATCGGCCTGCGGCTGGGGTGGGCTTCATTGCAGATTGTGCTGCTGACGGGATTTCGGACAAAGCCACGCACCAGCCGCTGAGGGCCCGTTTGCCCCGGCGCGGGCGGCGAGCGTGGGAGGGGCTGGTCTGTGGGACGCTACCGGCTCGTGCCGGGCAAGCGCCCGTGCCACCCGAGGCGGTAACGCGAGTTGGATGGCGCGCCCCCCAGCACCCCTTGCAAGCTGCCCGGGGCGATCATGTCTGAGGCGTGGCTGGGCTATGGCTTGTCGGGTGCGGCGCTGCTGTTGTTCACGACCGCGACCTTGCTGACTCAGCCCGCGTCTGAGCGGGTACCGCTGAGTCTGGGTTTTTTGCTGGCCACGGCCTCCAACGTGCTGTTTTCTGCGCTGGCTTGGCTGGTGCAGCGGCTCTTGCAAGGGCCGGGCGAGCCCTTTCACTTGCAGGCCTTTTTGTATTTTGTGACCGCCGGTGTGCTGGCCACTTACCTGGGGCGCTGGTTTTTTTACGAGTCGGTGGTGCGTTTTGGTCCGGCAAAGGCCAGCGTTTTTCAGGTCAGTAGCCCTCTGTTCACGGCCCTGATCGCCTGGCTGGTTCTGGGCGAGCATCTTCAGCCACAGGTCTTTTTAGCCATCGGGGTGGCCATGGCCGGGCTGCTGCTGGTCAGCTTCAAGCCAGGCGGCAAAAGCCCGTCGCCGCAGCCTGCAACAAAGCGTGCTTCGCTGGTGCAGTCGCTCATGTCGTCGGTGCTGCTGCTGGGCGTGGGCAGTTCGCTGGCTTATTCCATGGGCCATGTGCTGCGCGGCGCGGCCGTGCGAGACTGGAACGAACCAATTTTGGGCGGGCTGCTGGGCGCAATCGCCGGCTTGCTGCTGAACCTGCTGACCAGCCCCGAGAAGCGCGAATTGCTGGCCCGCCTGCGTGCAGCGGACCGGCGAGGCTGCTGGTTTTACGCCTTCATTGGCATTTTTACCATTTCAGGCCAGATTTGCAGCATTGGAGCCATGCGCTACATCCCGATTTCCGTCGCCGCCCTGATGCCGCTGTGCACGCCCCTGCTGATGTTCCCGCTGAGTCACTGGCTGCTCAAGAGCCGGGAAGAGATTACGCCCGCGCTGCTGGTCGGGAGCGCCATGACGCTGGCGGGCATTGCCATCGTCGTGCTGCGCTAAAACTCGCTTTTGCAAACAACAAAGGCCCGCGAGGGCCTTTGTTGTTGCTTTTTGACAAATCATGCGAACCGGCAGCGGTGAATCTGGAGCGGGTGAAGGGAATCGAACCCTCGTATGAAGCTTGGGAAGCTGCCGTTCTGCCATTGAACTACACCCGCGAGCTTGCGATTGTAGTTTTTTCCTGAAGTGCCAGGCCGGTCGCTTTGCCGGGCCGTCTGGGCCTGTTGTTTCGCCTTCGATGACAACGTCAACTTGCCCCGTCGGTCAAAGGAGGGCTCATGAACCGTCGAGCAAAGGCTTGCTTCGCGGCCGGACCTGTGATCTTTGGGGGGAATACTGGGGGTTGCGCCGTGCAAGCCAAAGAGCGGCACTGCCTGAGCCCGGGTGACTCCTGCGATATCTACTGCATTAACTATTTTTTGCGAATAAGCCATTCCTGCTAACTTTATCGACCTTGCGCACTTTAAGAAATTTGCCGAATTAGCAATATTTTTGCAACTCTCACATTCGCTTTCGCGTTCTGCCCTCGTCACAGCCCGGTGTTTGCGTTGCATCAAACTGCCCGCCCGGCTAGAGACCAAGAATAAGCTCGGATTCGATTTTTAAACCTTCAGGAGTTCGCCATGAAACCGCTTCGCAAAGCTTGCTTGGTCACCGCGCTGGCCGCATCGCTGGCCGGTTGCGCCACGCAGGGTCAGCAGGAGCAAAGCGGCATGATTATTGGCGGCCTATTGGGCGGCGCGCTGGGCTCGCAGGTCGGGCAGGGCAGCGGCCGCACTGTTGCCACCATTTTGGGCACCATGATCGGCGCCTCGGTAGGCGGCAATGTAGGCCGGTCAATGGACGAGAACGACCGTCTGAAAACAGCCTATGCACTTGAGAGCGTGCGTACCTCCGTCCCAACCCGCTGGGTCAATCCCGATACGCGTAACCAATACACCGTAACGCCCACACGTACTTACGAAGCCAGCAGCGGTCCCTGCCGCGAATACACTGTCCAGGCCGTCGTCGAGCGCAGGCCCGAGACGGTGTACGGCACGGCCTGCAGGCAGGCTGACGGAAGTTGGAAGGCGTCGAACTGAGGCCTGTGATACGGGACTGATTGCTCCCGCCGCGACTTGCTGCGCTGGCCGCGCCAAGCCAAATTTCTCCCGCTCAGCTCGAACGGGCATGTGCGAGGGGAATGGCGAGCGCCCTGTTTTCTTCGCTGGCATTGAATTAAATTGCCACCTTGGCGCTGTCACGCGCACCGATCCCGCAGGCACAGATGCCCTCTCGGAAAATGAATCCATGTTTATATTAAATAGTATTGGTTTAATATCGTGCACCGATTGCGCTAAACTGGTCTGACCGGCGATTATTCTCCGCCCGTCATCCCGTCATCCCGTCATCCCGTCATGAGCCCTATCAGTCAGACCACAGATTTGAGTTTCCCCGGCTTTGCTCCACCAAGTAAGTATGGGTTCGGCATGGAGAGCCTGCTTAGGACTTGGCCGTAAGGGTTTTGATCCGTAGCCTTGGAGAAACCTTGGCGTGCCAGTCAACGTCATGGATATTTTCATGCTGTTCAATCGACGCGTCATTGCTGACCGGAAGGGGATTGCGTCCGCAAGGGCAGTTGCTGCAGGGTGCTTGATCCTCGGTATCTTTCGCCGACATGTCATTGCCCGCGACCCGATTGGATGTATTTGCCTCAGAAGAAGCCAGCAATGCGCACCATGGAAAATGCCGGCTCCGACCGTTCTTACTGCAGGAAAAAATATCGACGCTGACCGACAATCCGGGATCACAGATCAGAAAGATATTTCATGATTAACCTGCGCACCAACAACGAGACGGCGATCGAGGCGAAGATCAGCGCGATTCACGCCAGGTCTGACTACCGTGATATGCAGCGAGATGCATTCGCACGAGAGGTGTGCAAGCTGGTAAATGGTTCATTCAACTTGCCAAGACCGAAGTCCTTTTCCTGGACGATTGGGGCATGGCAGGAATAGGTGCACAAACTGGTGCTCACCTGCCGGACATAATCGATGACCGCGCGACCTCCAGGGCTACCATCATGACCAGCCAATTTCCCATTGAGCCTTGGCATGCATGGATTGGCGATGCCACGATCGCTGTTGCCATTCTGGATCGCATCATGCAGAAAAATCATCGTTTCACCCTCACGGGCGACTCTCTCCGCTAGAAACTAAAAGTAAACAACAAGAAAACTAAACCAGACCCATCGTGACCGATGCATCTACAATTTAACCGCGCAACGCTAAACCATTGCAAACCGGTCACGGTCGTCAGAGCAATCTGTCACGGGTTCTACAATACGCATCCTTTTAAATGATATTGCAGCATTGTGTTCCGCGCGATTGCTGGTCGCATTGAAAAGCTCTCTGTCATTGATATCGAGTATATTGAATAATCAAGAATTTTTTTGTGTTTCGGAGGCAAACGAAAGAGGGGGAAACACTATCATTCGATCCATGGAGCTCCGGTTCTTTATGGCTTGACGACGGGACTGTAATGAGAAACTCGTGAAATATGTTGCGGTCTGGTGTCATTTGAGCAATAGTTTGGATGAACGCTGGCGGCCAGTGCGTCCTTAGTTTTGCTGTGCATTCATTCGGCACGTAACCCAGACAGGCGACAACTTTGGGCCCGCTTTATCTACATTCCAGCCCGACTCCCGATGAAACAGCACTCCAAACTTTGCTTCATCTTCGCGCTGGGTTTGCAAGTCGGGCAGGGACCCGTCAGCGCCGCCGTCGCCATTTTGGACATCAAGACCAGTGCCTCGGTGGGCGCCGAACTGAGGCTGTCGGTGGTCAAAGCCATCTATCCAATGAGTCCAGGATTCTCATGCATCGAACTGATGAATAAATTTTTAAGGCGTTGAGCCCACCATGCACGGTACATAAAATTGGGTCAAGCCACCTTAAAGGAACACAAATAAGCTATTTTTAGCTACTTGTATCGATGCTTGTACCGGCCTGAAGAAGCCCAGGACAGTCCCGCGAGCGTAAGGCGGCGAGTTTCCGTCATGCCAAGTACACGATGGACTTGTGTATGATACAACTCAGCGGGGTGGTGAAACTCCGATTTTAAAAGATCAAGAAAAGCGTTTATGCCAATATAGGTCATATATCCGCCTAGCAAGTCTCGCTTCGGGTATCGCAATATGGCTACAGATTCCTGGGACATGGTGCTGTAGACTGAAAAGTTAAGAGGGTAAAATGCAAAACGCGACAAGAAATAGAAAAGCTTTCGTGATTGCTCATTATAACGAAGCGGCCCAAGTTTCGCCGGATCTCTTTCGCCTTGTCGCATACCTTAACAAGCAAAGAGCAAAGGTGGTTTTTGTATCAACGAATTTAACTGATACTCATTGTAAAGCACTTTCCAGTCATTCGACCGTAATTCGTAGAGAGAACTTCGGTTACGATTTTTGGTCTTACAAGATCGGAATTGATGCGCTGGGGGATCTCAAGCATTATGACAGAGTTACTCTGCTGAACAGCTCATTTCTGATATTATCTCCACCCCTTTTGTGTGAAGTTTTTTTATCTAGCCCTAAAACGCCGGCAATGCGGGGCCTGTCGATGTCGCATGACAAGGGTAAGCATCTACAATCTTATTGGGTTGCCTTCGAGACTACACAGCTTCTCACGTCTGCGTATTTTAAGGAATGGTGGAATAACATGACACCAATTTCTGAGCGACAAAGTGTCATTGATACCTATGAAGTTGGTATGACAAAATATTTCGAGATGAACGGGATACCCATCATTTCGGTTTATGAGCCGACACCCACTGATCTCATGCTTGCGACGTTTCGCATGTTTGCGAGAGGAAGAAGGAAATTCGAAACGGAAACCCGTACGTTGACAATTTCTAGCCTTGGCGCAGAAAAGTTGAATCCAACTCACTTCCTCTGGGAAAAGCTGTTGGTTGAGTGTGGAATAATAAAATATGAATTGCTTAAGAAAAATCCCGAAGAAATTCCTCTTCGTGCATTTTATAAACTTATCAAAGACAGTGAGGATGCGAAAATTAGCCTAAAATTGAATTCAGTCAATTACCCTGAGTCCTGAGTTGCGCCCGCGTCAAGTCCTGCGATTCTGCGACCTGTGTTTGCTCATGCACTCCATACACGAAAGAAAGCGATGAACTACTCCGGTAGGAAGCAATTTATTTTAAAGTATGCGTCGAAAGATGAACTTGGTCTGGAGATCGCACCCTACCACAATCCCATTGCGCCGAAGCGAGATGGGTGGAACTGTCTGAGTCTCGATTTCTTTGATGAAGACAAGTTGCGTCAGAATGCCAGTCTTGATGGCGATCCTAATGTGAGAAAAAATGTAGATAATATCGAAAAAGTGGATATTGTCGCATCTGCAACTGATCTGGAGGAGGAGCTTTTCAAGATCGGCCTGCTAGGGCGCTTTGACTATATGTGCAGCTCCCATAACTTCGAGCATCTACCGGATCCGCTTAAATTCCTCAGGGGTGCTGGAGCAGCGCTCAAGCCAAATGGGTATCTTAGTATGGCGATACCCAACAAACGACATACCTTTGACTATTCGCGAGCACTGACCTCAACAAAGGATATCCTCAGGTTTTATTTCGAAAAGCAAACAAGACCAGACGCGTACACGATTTTTGATGGAAGCTCATCGTTTGTAGACAACCCCGAAGGAGCCGTACGTTATCGGAACGATCTACAAAAAACGTATCAGCAATTAATCAGCTCCATTGGGAAAGATAAAGAATACGTAGATGCTCATGTAACTGTATACACGCCAGAAAGTTTTATCCACATCATGAATGACCTCATGATCTTAAACCTGATACCGTTCGAAATCAAAGACCTAAGGGTGGCGGGGGTAGAATTTATCGTTCATTTCGAAAATGTTGGGCATAGCAAGATTGGCGCCACAAATGATAAGTTCATAGCCCGGCGAGAGTCGCTTGTCAAGAAATCATTCAAAAGTTAAAAATTTCTCGGGGTTTGGGCGGTTTCTCTAGGGATGGCAGTTAAAGCCTGACGCCAATCACCTTGATTGAGGCTCAAGAATCTCGGGCTTTCACGGTATGAGGCACAAGACCCTGGCATAGGCCTGAGCCTCCGAGGCGCACCCAACCGATAATTGCATGATGAAATGATTCAACCCAGGTCGGGGGGCGAGTTGCCGCCGCTGGTTGCGCTTCATGCACTGCTACCTGCGGCTTCCTCCAATGGCATTTTCCGGAATGTGATTCTTTCCTTTCAAGTCTGTCTCAGCAGGCCATCGGCGTACGAAGATTGCCGTGGTGTCACGAAAATCAAGGAAGAAAAACAGTTATCAGTTAACTCCGTAGTTTGTCTGGCTTGCGGCTAGAATTCGGTCGAAATTCCTGGCGGCAGCTCTCTTTATTGTCCCTTGTTTCATAAATATTTCTGAATTCATTAAAATACTTCCTTCCGAAGTTATTGCCGGTTC
>CAJAOB010000343.1 GCA_903941205.1 uncultured Burkholderiales bacterium
CTGGCTGTAGCGGGCAAAAACTGGCTCGGTCAAAACCCGCCTTCAAAGTGATAGGGATGACCTTAATCTAGCATTCGAATTTAATGATGTATATTGAATTGTTTCTATTCATTGATATGAAAAGCAGATAAATGCCGAGCCCCAACCATGACACTGTCGCTGCGCCAGCTTGAGGCCTTTATCGCCGTCTGCGAAGAAGGCAGCTTCAGCAAAGCCGCCTCTCGCGTCAACATTTCCCAGTCCGGGCTGAGCGTGCTGATTCGCCAGTTGGAGTCCGGCCTGGGCGTGCGACTGTTTGACCGCAGCACCCGCCACGTGCTGCAAACGCGCGCGGGTCAGGAGTTCCGGGCGCCCTGCCTGCGCTTGCTGGCCGATCTTTCGCGTGCGGTGGGCAACATCAAGGCCCTGGAGGCTCGTCAGCGCGGGCATGTGGTGGTTGCCGCGCCGCCGCTGCTGGCAGCCCGGCTGCTGGTGAGCATGGCCCAGGTGTTTCGCGCCGACTATCCCGACATCACGGTCGGCCTGCTGGATATTCCGGCTGATGCCATCTTGCAGGGCGTGCGTGCCGGCACCATCGACATCGGCTTTGGCGCGTTCGCGGGCGACCGGTCCGAGTTCTTGATCGAGCCACTGGTGCGCGGGCCCCTGATGGCCTTGCTTCCTAAAACCCACGCCCTGGCCAGCCAAAGCAGCATTTCACTCGAACAAATCGCCACAGCGGGCCTGGTGATCCTGGCCCGGGGCAACCCCTTTCGCGCCGACCTGGACCGTGCTTTTGCACGCATGGGCATCGAGCCCGTCGTCAACCTCGAGGTCACGCAACTCAGCACGGTCATCAGCCTGGTCGAATCCGGCTTCGGCGCCGCCATCATGCCGCCTTACGCGGCCCTGCTCAGCACCCATCCCAACACCCTGGTGCGCCCGATCAGCGAACCCACGCTGGTCAGCGAAATCGTGATGATCAGCGACGCGCTGCGAGCCCCCTCGGAGGCCTCCAGGGCCTTCAGGGAAATTGCGCAAAAAAAGGTGTCCGAGACGGCGGGCAAGGTTCAAACCTTTTGACTTGGTGACCTGGACCTATGACGCCATGACGCCTGTCATGAACTGGTTCCTGAATGCCTACACGTGGCGACTTCAGTAGGTATGAGGCCAGCTTCGGTGCCGCCATCACGGCGGTCGGCTGCATGGCTCACGCCCGGCGAAAGTTCCTTGACTTGCATGCCAGCAACAAGGGCGAGATAAACAAGCCGATCGAAGAACTGCTGCCGCATCGCTGGACACCGTTACCCAAGTAGTCATTCACAAGGCAAGCTGGGTTCGCCCGACGCATACCTCGAGCCGATTAAGACGTTGGCCAAAAACCCTCAAGCAGCGTTTGGAGGGGGTGTGCATGGCATACTAAATCACCAAATTAACGTAAATTTCGAGGCAATAAACGGCTTGCTGCGACAAGCAAATCGTGCGGCCAGAGGATTTAGAGCGGCCACGAACTGTATTGCCATCTGGTATCTGCTTATGTCCAGAGTCAAGTATCTGCCAGCCAATTCCTTAGAACCATCCCTTACGCAGGTAAGCGTACGAACATACCTATGCAGGTCAATTCAAATTCCATACCAAAAATCCCAGAGCCAGCCTTAACCCATAATAGTTAAATATTTTATGCCGATTTCATCAATTCTTATACCCGTTTACAATCGGCAGGATTTAATCCTTCGTACATTAAATTCTGCACTGGCACAAACTGTCAGCGATATCGAGATTATTGTTGTAGATAACAACAGTACGGATTCCACCTACGAAATTGTGGCCGGGTTGGCAGCGACGGATTCTCGTATTCGCCTCTATCGGAATGATGAAAATATTGGCCCTGTACGGAATTGGGCAAAATGTGCGGAGTATGCAACAGCCCCCTATGCCAAGATCTTGTTCAGCGACGATCTCATCGCGCCCACTTATCTCGAGCGGACACTGCCGGCAATAATTTCGCGGGATTGCGCTTTGGTCTATACCCCTGCCGTGATTGGCTATGAAGATTGGAAGGGTACCGTGCACTACCGCGCTTTTATCGGCGACTGCAAGATTGCACGTGACCATTTCTTGCGCGCAACCACGGATATGGAAAACTTTATTCCCGTGTCGCCAGGTGCCGCACTCTTTCGAACGTCGGACTTGCGCAAGTACATTCTCGCTGAGTTACCCGGTGTCAAGGGTTACGATTTTGCGCGTTATGGCGCTGGCGTCGATTGGCTGATCTACGCACTGACAGCTTTACGCTACCAGCATGTGGCCTATGTGGCGGACCCACTCGTGTACTTCCACGCCCACGCGGGATCGATCACCATAGCCAATGAGAATAATCAAATTCCCATGGGTTATGCGTTAGCCAAAAAATGGCTACGCATGTCCGTCAAGAGTCTAAACTAGCGCTCGTTAAACCTCCACATAACGTGCCAGTCCCGTTTGTGAACACGCCAACTATCCGATTGATCAACCAGAAGAGCTTTCAAGCTGTGACTGGCGCTTCAATTCTGGAGGTGTCTGAGGCTGCCGGCCTGACACTTGAACATAGTTGCCGCAACGGCCGCTGCGGGACCTGTCGCGTTCAAGTGTTGAAAGGTCGCACCGTAGCGCTGATTTCTGAAGAAAGTCTCACCCCGCAGGAAAAGTCAGAGGGCTGGATTCTCAGTTGCGCCCGCTCGGCAGAGTCGGACCTGCACCTTGCCATCGAGGACGTCGGGACGGCCGGCATCCCTGGCAAAACCCTGCCTTGCCGAATAGACAGTCTGGAGTTATCGGCATCCGATGTGATGAAAGTGGTGTTGAGGTTGCCGGTGGCTAACCATCCATCATCTCGCTTCAGGTATTTGGGCGGCCAATATGTCAATGTCATTGCGAAAAATGGGCAAGGGCGAACTTACTTCATTGCCAATTCACAGGCCGGCTGCAGCGAGGTCAACGAAGTGAACGAAGTCAAGCTGGAGTTGCATATCCGTCGGGTG
The DNA here is from genome assembly GCA_903941205.1 of uncultured Burkholderiales bacterium. Lineage (GTDB taxonomy): Bacteria > Pseudomonadota > Gammaproteobacteria > Burkholderiales > Burkholderiaceae_C > Polaromonas. The sequence goes on from CAJAOB010000343.1 coordinate 3,000, forward strand.
ACAGGTGGTGTAGTGAGCACTTATTGGTTCGAGGCAGCCAGGATTAACGACCTGCTGCGCTTGGTCGGGCCTTTGGGCACCTTCTTTTTGCGGGAATGTTCGGGGCGTGACGTCGTTTTCTTGGCCACCGGCACCGGCATTAACCCCATCAAAGCCATGACGGGCGATTCGGATGAGTTACTGCCGGCGCAACGCCCCCGTTCGGTGACGCTGCTCTGGGGCGGACAGTGCGCAGGGGACCTGTACTGGGCACCAGAGAGCGTTGAGTTGATATACACCCCAGTGCTCTCACGTCTGAGCATTCATGACAAGGCCGGATGGCGTGGTGCCGAAGGCCCTGTACAGGATATGCTGCTGCAAGAACATAACGAGCATCCGCACGACTGGGCCCATACACAGTTCTATGCTTGCGGTTCAACTAATATGATCACCAGCACACGAAATCATTTGACTGCCGTAGGTTTGCCGGTAATGCATTTTTATTCTGACGCCTTTGTATCATCCGCGACCGCCACCCTGGCGACTGATTTTGGATCTAGTCCATGAAGGCCGTTATTCTTGCCGGAGGCCTTGGCACCCGACTTAGCGAAGAGACCACCCTCCGCCCCAAACCGATGGTCGCAATCGGTGGCATGCCCATTTTGTGGCACATCCTGAAGATTTATTCATCCCATGGGGTGAATGACTTCGTGATCTGCTGTGGCTATATGGGTTATGTGATCAAGGAGTACTTCGCGAACTATTGTTTGCACATGTCGGACGTTTCTTTTGACATGCGAAACAATAAAATGGAAATTCGCCGCCGTAGTGTGGAACCTTGGAACGTGACGCTCGTTGACACCGGCGACAACGCGATGACCGGGGGCCGACTGGGCCGCGTCGCCGAATATGTGCGGGACGAGGAAGCCTTTTTCTTCACTTACGGCGATGGCGTGGGTGATATAGACGTCACCGCTTCGATGCATTTTCACAGGAGCCACGGCAAGCAGGCCACGCTGACAGCCACATTTCCACCAGGACGCTTTGGCGCGATTGACATCGTCGACGGGCGCGTCAACAGCTTTCGGGAAAAGCCCAAAGGCGTTGGCTCCATGGTCAATGGGGGCTTTTTTGTGTTGTCCCCCAAGGTGCTGCGCTTGATTGAAGATGACTCAACGGTTTGGGAACAAGGGCCGCTCAATTGTCTTGCCGAAGAAGGCCAGTTGATGGCTTACCAGCATTCGGGTTTCTGGCAGCCCATGGACACGCTGCGCGACAAGCAGTTGCTCGAAGAACTGTGGCAGTCGGGCAAGGCCCCGTGGAAGACTTGGGACTGACGCCGTGATGCCCGGCACCGTCAACCCCAGTTTCCGGCACGGCAAGCGCGTGCTGATCACCGGCCACACCGGCTTCAAGGGGGGCTGGCTCAGCCTGTGGCTGCAATCGCTGGGCGCCGAGTTGCAGGGCCTGGCCTTGAGTCCACCCACCACGCCCAGTCTGTTCGTGGAGGCCCGGGTGGGCGCTGGCATGGCTTCTACCCTCGACGACATTCGCGACTGCGAAACGCTGCGCCACTGCATGCTTGCATTCAAGCCCGAGATCGTCATCCACCTGGCCGCGCAGCCGCTGGTGCGCTTGTCGTACACCGAGCCGGTGGCCACTTACGCCACCAACGTGATGGGCTCCGTCCACGTGCTCGAAGCCGCGCGCGCGGCGGGCAGCGTGCGCGCGATCGTCAACGTGACGACCGACAAGTGCTACGAGAACCGAGAATCGGTCTGGGGCTACCGCGAAGACGAAGCCATGCGCGGCTACGACCCCTACAGCAACAGCAAGGGCTGCTCGGAACTGGTCACTGCTGCCTACCGCCGCTCGTTTGTTCAGCACAGTGAGATTGCCCTGGGGATCGGTGCGCGCCGGCAATGTGACAAGCGGTGGCGATTGGCCGACCGACCGGCTCGTGCCGGACATCCTGCGGGCTTTCTAGCGCGGTGAGCCGGTGATGATCCGCAACCCGAACGCCACCCGTCGCTGGCAGCATCTGCTTGAACCACTGTCGGGTTACCTGGCACTGGCCGAGCGGCTCTACACCAACGGCCAGGTCTGGGCGAAAGGCCGCAACTTCGGTCCACCGGGCGATGACGCACGGCCTGTGCGGTGGATCGTCGAGCGCCTGGTGCAGGACTGGGGGCGCGGCGCAAGTTGGTGCCCGGGCGCTCGAGACCACCCGCAGGAGGCGCATCACCTCAAACTCGACATTTCCAAGGCACGGCAGCGCTTGTGCTGGCAGCCGAAATGGCCGCTGGCCAAGGCGCTGGAACGCAGCGCGGGCTGGCGCAGGTCCTGGCTGCAGGACGAAGACAGGCGCAGCGTCACGCTCGGGCAAATTGCTGCGTTCTGCCTGACACCTCACACATCAACACGCGGAGCCTGAAACCATGCTCGCCGTCAAAGCGCACTGCCACGCGGGACAGCTCCAGATCACCACCAAAGGCATCTCCCACGACGCCAAAGTCGTCGTCTTTTTCCTGCCACCCGATGACAGTTCCTACGACCTGACGGCAGAGCAACACGCCGCGCTGATCATGCAAAGCCAAACCGGCTTTGCCCAGGAAGTGCTGTTGCACCCTCATGAAGATTGCTGGAACGATGTCTGAAATGATCCAAGCTGGCGGCATCTACAAGCTGCTTTTCCCGTATGGCGGCCTGAACGCAAAGAAGTACCGGCCGGCGCTGGCCATCACGCCCGCAGATGATCTGGGTGATGCAAAGTTCGTTTTCATCACCACTGAAGCACCTGCGCAGGGCGCTGCGCGCCTGACGCTGGGTGAGGCCGATTTTGAAGGCGCTGCGCTTGAATTCAAGAGCCATGTCAGAGCCGAAGGGGCCATGTTTCTCAGCGGCAAACTGGCCGTCAAAAAGCTGGCGCAGCTGACAATCAAGGCGTTGCAAACCATCTTGCGCCCCGTCATTCAAGACGAGGTGAAGCATTTTGCAGCCAGCGCCCACGCGCCCGTCGCCTTTGTGCCTGGCGAAAGCGCAGTCCCAGTGTGCGGCAAGGTGATTGGCACCAAGGAACTGCAGTTGATGGTCGAAGCCTCTTTGGACGGCTGGCTGACCACCGGCCGCTTCAACGCCGAGTTCGAACGCCGCCTGGCCAATTACCTGGGTGTCAAATACCTGATCACCGTCAACTCAGGCTCGACGGCCAAGCTGGTCGCGTTTTCGACGCTGAGCTCGCCGCGCCTGGGCGACCGCGCGATCCGGCCCGGCGATGAAGTGATCGGCGTGGCCGCAGGGTTTCCCACCACCGTCAACCCCATCCTGCAATTCGGCGTAGTGCCGGTGTTTGTCGCCGGCAACCTGACCAAGCAGCCCTAAATGATCAGCCGCAACTTCCGCGTCAGCGGCGAATTGACCAACACGGATACCGTGATGAATCAGACTTTATGGCTGGGCATTTTCCCGGGACTCACGATCGAGCATCTGGACTTTGTCGGCGACAAGTTCGAAGAGTTCTTTGGCGTGAGCTTTTAAATCATGCCCCTACGCTTGCCGATTCATTTCTCCGTCGCTGCCCGGATGCCATGAAAATCCTGTTGACTGGTGGCAGCGGGTTTCTTGGAAGCGCGCTTGCGTTGCGTCTGCTGGATGCCGGCCATGATGTCGCGCTGCTGTTGCGGCCGCAATCTTCTGTGCAAAGGCTGCGCGGTAAAGACCAACTCTTCAGTGTGGCGCGCGTGTCCACCGACGCTGAGATCCTTGACTTTGTTGCCCTTACTGCCCCAGATGCGGTCATCCACACGGCTTGCTCCTATGGCCGGGACCTTGAGACGCCGCTTGATCTCTTGGACGCCAATCTGCGCCTGGGGATGCTTTTATTGCTGGGGGTGCAAAAGGCCGCTTCGCGTCAGCGCATCACTTTCATCCATACAGGCTCGGCGCTAGTACCCAGCGTCAGTTTCTATGCACTGAGCAAGCGCCAGTTCGCTCAGTGGGGTCGCAGCCTCGCCTTGCATGCGCCGGAGCGTCTGCAGTTCATCAACATGAATTTGCAGCACATGTACGGGCCTGGCGATAGCCGCAGCAAGTTCAGTACCCTTGTGATGCATGCCTGCCACGCCAATCAGCCCGTGCTGGAGTTGACGCCCGGCGATCAGACACGCGACTTCATCTACCTGAACGATGTGCTTAGCGCTTTCGAAGTCTTGCTGGCGCAGGCCCACAGGCTTCAGACCTACGATGAAATAGACGTCGGGTCCGGACACGCGACCAAGTTGCGCAGCTTTGTCGAAACCGTGCATGCGTTGACAAGATCGACAACACAGCTCAAGTTCGGCGCACTGCCTTATCGGCCGAATGAAGCCATGCACTGCCAAGCCGATATATCGCGCATGTCCGGCCTGGGCTGGGCGCCGGCCTTCGACCTGAACAAGGGCTTGATGAAAACAATCGAAGAGGATTTTGGGCCATGAAGTTACTGATCACCGGAGGATGCGGGTTTCTGGGCAGCAACCTGGCCGCCCACGCCATCTCTCTGGGCCTGGACCTGTGCCTGCTCGACAACCTCTATCGCCATGGGGCAGTCAGCAATCTGGAGTGGCTGAGGTCACTTGGCAAGTTTGAGTTCGCCCATTGCGATGTGCGCAATGCCAACGATGTGGAGAAAATAGTCCAGCGTATTAAGCCTGACCTGGTCTTTCACCTGGCGGGTCAAGTGGCAATGACCACATCTATTGTTAACCCGCGCATGGACTTCGAAATCAATGCGCTTGGAACGCTCAATGTATTGGAGGCTGTGCGTCTTCATGCACCGCAAGCCGGCGTTTTCTATTCGTCCACCAACAAGGTTTATGGTGACCTGGAGCAGTTCCAGTACGAGGAGCTGGCAACGCGCTACATCTGCATCGACAAGCCCCAGGGCTTCGATGAGTCAACCCAACTCGACTTCCACTCGCCCTATGGCTGCTCCAAGGGCAGCGCCGACCAATATTTGCGCGATTACCACCGGATCTACGGCCTTCAGACCGTGGTGTTCCGCCATTCATCGATGTACGGTGGGCGACAGTTCGCGACGGTTGACCAAGGCTGGATCGGCTGGTTCTGCCAAATGGCGGCACAAACCAAAATGGGCAAGTGTCACGAACCCTTTGGTATATCGGGCAACGGCAAGCAGGTACGTGACGTGTTGCACGCCGAGGACATGATCAGCTTGTACTTCTCCACTGCGCAGCACCTTGACCGCGCTGCGGGGCAGGCCTTCAACATTGGTGGTGGTGTAGACAATAGCCTGTCGCTGCTGGAGTTGTTTGCATTGCTGGAGAAGCAAATCGACCGGCCGCTGATTTTTAGCAAAGGACCGCCCCGGGAAAGTGATCAACGGGTGTTCATTGCGGACATTCGCAAGATTTTCCGCCTCAGCGGGTGGGCGCCCAAAGTGTCTGCTGCGCAAGGGGTGGAATACATGCTGGCGTGGGTGGAGTCTTCTGGCTTGCCAGGCGTGAACTGCTGAGCGGCTGCAAACTGGATTTCTATGCGGTGTAGCGCCATAACCTCTTGGTCACCATCGAGCACGATCTTGATTTGCTTGACCCGACCGACATGCATGCGGGCAATCAAGGCCTTGGAACCGGCGCTGGACCGACCGGGGGCGAAATTTACGACCTGAGTGGTCGTACACAGGGCTCTTGACCACGGCCAACCAAGCCGGTTGCAGCGCATCCAACGCGCTGAAAAACGCGGCTTGCAAGGGCGCGTCCAGCTCTGTTGCATGCCGCTTGCTCAAATCCCAACCCAGGCACACCTTGCTGGCAAAGACGTCACAGACGCCGCCGGGGCAGCCATCCACCGTGGTGCGCGCCCATGTCAGTGCGTCGCTCAGGTTTTGCGGACCGTCAGATTGCCGCGCGTTGGACGGCAGCATGGCACCGGTCAAGACAACGCGCTTGCCGGCACGCCTGGCTTTACCGCCGCAGGTCAGGTGCAAAAAGATTCCGGTCTCTTCCATCGTGTCTGTGCCGTGCGTGATCACCAGCCCTGTAAGCCACGGGTCATCCAACGCCCGGCTCACGCATTCGCCCAGTTCGGTCAGGTGCGCGTGTGTGAGGTTCTGGCTGTC
>CAJAOB010000344.1 GCA_903941205.1 uncultured Burkholderiales bacterium
GCCGCCGATCTGGCCGACCAGTTCTCGGCCGGCGAATTGCGCGTGACGCACGACCAGAACCTGCTGCTGCCCTGGGTGGCGTGCGACCAGTTGCCCGAACTCTGGCGCGCCGCCCGCAAGGCAGGTTTTGCGCGCCCCAACATCCGGCTGCTGACCGACATGATTGCCTGCCCCGGCGGGGACTTTTGCTCACTGGCCAACGCGCGTTCGATCCCGATCGCCGAAGCGATCACCGAGCGCTACCAGGACATGGACGAGCTGCATGACCTCGGCGAGATCGACCTGCACATCAGCGGCTGTATCAACTCCTGCGGCCACCACCACAGCGGCCACATCGGCATTCTGGGCGTCGACAAGGACGGCCTGGAGTGGTATCAGGTGTCGCTGGGCGGCGCCGACGGCTCTGCGCTGAGCGGTGCGGCTGTGCCCGGCAAAGTGGTCGGCCCTTCGTTTTCAGCCTCGGAAGTACCCGAAGTCATCGAAGCCGTTCTCGAGACCTACCGCCAGGAACGCCAGCCCGGTGAGACATTCATCGCCACCTTGCGCCGCGTCGGCATGGAGCCTTACAAAGCAGCCGCCAAGAACGCCCGCATTGCTCCGACCGAGTCGGCGCCTTAATTCCGCCCAGCGCAAAGAATCGCCATGAAACTCATCCATTCAGAACAACACGCCGAACAGACATCGCCTGCGCTTGAATCCGCCATCGTGGCCTTGCCCAACGATGCGGACCCGCTGGCCTTGCCGCTGGAAGGCGTGACGCGGATCGACCTGCACTTTCCCAAGTTCACCGACGGCCGCGCCTACAGTCAGGCTTTTTTGCTACGCCGCAGGCGCGAATTCAAAGGTGAAATCCGGGCCACAGGCGACGTGCTGGTCGATCAGCTTGCACAAATGCAGCGCAGTGGCTTCGACGTTGCCGTCTTGCGGGCCGACCAGCCGCTGGAAAGGGCCCAACGCGTGCTCGCCAGCTATCCCGGTTTTGGCGTGGGTCGCTACCAGGGCGACGCCGTGCAAGTGGCGCCGCACTTTGCCCCGGACCCTGCAGAAAGCGCCTCTTGAAATGAGCGCGGTTTCGCTTTACGCCAAAGCCTCGGGCGACTTCGCCGGCAAGCTCGCTGAAGCCCGCGCGCTGATCGAGCACGCGGCCAAGACGTTTTCGCCGCTGACGCAGGCTTCGAGCTTGGGCGCCGAAGATGTCGTCATCACGCATTTGCTGGCCGATACCGGCGTCGATTGCAGCGTGTTCGTGCTGGACACCGGCAAGCTGCATGCGCAAACGCTTGCGCTGATTGGCCGCATCGAAGCGCGCTACGGCCGCAAAATCGAGGTGTTTCAGCCGGTAGCCCGGGCCGCTGATACCTTTGTCAGCGCGCACGGCGACCAGGCCATGTACGCCAGCGTGGCGCTGCGAAAACAGTGCTGCGGCATTCGAAAAATGGAACCCCTGGCGCGCGCGCTGGCGGGCAAAAAAGGCTGGCTGACAGGCCTGCGCCGCGAGCAGTCGAACGCGCGCGCTGAGGTGGCTTTCATCGAGCCGGAATTCGCGGGCCAGGCCAGCGAACGCGCCAAGGTCAATCCGTTGGCCCGCTGGACTGCCGGCGACGTCTGGCATTTCATCGGCCTGCACGACATTCCCTACAACCCGCTGCATGACGAATTTTTCCCGAGCATTGGCTGCGCGCCCTGCACACGCGCTGTCACGCTGGGCGAGGACATCCGCTCGGGCCGCTGGTGGTGGGAGCAGGAAAGCGCCAAAGAGTGCGGTCTGCATGTCTCGGACAACGCTGTTTCATCCATCATTCCCATCAAAGAGGTCACCGCTTGAACGCCCGAACCGAAGCCCAATGGCTCAACCCACCGGATGTGCCCAAACTGAGCAACGCCCATCTCGACGCGCTCGAGGAAGAAGCGATCTTCATCCTGCGCGAAGTCGCTGCCGCCTTCGAGCGCCCTACCCTGCTTTTTTCAGGGGGAAAAGACTCTTTGGTGCTGCTCAAGTGCGCAGAAAAAGCCTTTGTCGACAGCACGCGAGGCGGACGTATTCCGTACCCGCTGCTGATGATAGACACCGGTCACAACTTTCATGAAGTGACCGAGTTTCGCGACTACCGCGCCGCGCAATTAGGCGCTGAGCTGGTGGTGCGCAGCGTCGAAGACTCCATGGCGCGCGGCACGGTGCGGCTCGCACACCCGGGGGAGTCGCGCAATGTGCACCAGTCGGTGACGCTGCTCGAAGCCATCGAGGAATTTCGCTTTGACGCCCTGATAGGCGGCGCCCGCCGCGACGAGGAAAAAGCCCGGGCCAAGGAGCGCATTTTTTCGCACCGCGACGCTTTCGGCCAGTGGCAACCCAAGGCGCAGCGGCCCGAGTTGTGGACGCTCTTCAACACCCGCTTGCATCCGGGCGAGCACTTCAGGGTGTTCCCGATTTCCAACTGGACGGAGCTTGACGTGTGGCAATACATCGAGCGGGAAAACATCGAGCTGCCCTCGCTTTACTACGCCCATCAGCGCAGCGTGGTCGAGCGCAAGGGCCTGCTGGTGCCGGTGACCGAACTCACGCCGCTCAAGGCTGGGGAAACCGCTGTTGAAAAAACCGTGCGTTTTCGAACCGTGGGCGACATCACCTGCACCTGCCCGGTCGAAAGTCCCGCAGCGTCCGCCGCAGACATCGTCCTTGAAACGCTCAGCGCTGATGTCAGCGAGCGTGGCGCCACGCGCATGGACGACAAGACTTCCGATGCTTCCATGGAAAAGCGCAAGAAAGAGGGTTATTTCTGATGAGCACATTGCTTCAAACCAGACCGGCCGACGGGACCGGCAACGCTGCGCAAGACACGCGCACAGCGCTGCGCTTTGTCACTTGCGGCAGCGTCGACGACGGCAAGAGCACCTTGATCGGCCGCCTGCTGGTGGACTCCCGTGCCGTGCTGCAAGACCAGCTGGCCAGCGTCCAGCGCAGCGGCAAGGTCGACCTGGCGCTGCTCACCGACGGCCTGCAAGCCGAGCGCGAGCAAGGCATCACGATTGATGTGGCTTACCGCTACTTCAACACCGTCGCGCGCAAATTCATCATTGCAGACGCCCCCGGCCATGAGCAGTACACGCGCAACATGGTCACCGCGGCATCCAGCGCCGACGCCGCCGTGGTGCTGGTCGATGCGACCAAGCTCGACTGGCAAGACGCGCTGCCGGTGCTGCTGCCGCAAACCCGGCGCCATTCGCTGCTGGTGAACTTGCTGCGGGTGCCGGCCATCGTGTTTGCCATCAACAAGCTCGACGCGGTCGAAGACTCGGCGCTGGCGTTTAAAAACATCAGTGCGGCGCTGGAACAGTTCACCCAGGAAGCCGGAATCGGCACCCACGCGATCGTGCCGGTCTCGGCGCTGATTGGTTTTAACGTGGTCGACGCCAACCCCGGCTGGTGCGGCTACCAGGGCCCGACGCTGCTGGCGATTCTCGAGAAGCTGTCAACCACGCCCGCCGACCTCACGCAGCCTTTTGCCTTTCCCGTGCAGTGGGTCGAGAAGTTTTCGTCCAGTGCTGACACCTCGCAAGGCCGGCGCATTTTCTGGGGCCGCATCGCCAGCGGGCAGATCGAAATTGGACAGACCATCACGGTCTTGCCTGGTGGTAAGACTGCCGTCGTCGCCGAAGTGCTGGACCACGCCCGCGCGGCCAGGGCAGTGCGCGCCGGTCACAGCGCCGGCATCATCCTGGACCGCGAACTCGATGTCTCGCGCGGCGACGTGCTGCTGGCTGCCGAAGGCTTTGGTGCCTCGCCAGGCCAACGCGAACTGACCGCCACGGTGGCCTGGATGGACGACGAGCCGCTGGTGCCCGGACGCATTTACTGGGCGCTGCAAGGCCACCGCTGGGTCAAGGCCAAGGTCAAGCGCATCGTCCATCAAGTCAATATCCACACGCTGGCGGAACAAGCGGCCTCGCAGCTTGAAGCCAACGCCATCGGCGTGGTCGAGTTGGCCTTGCTGGAACCGATGGCGGCCCTGCCATTTGCCGAGTCCCGCGTTTTGGGCTCGCTGGTGCTGGTTGACACGGCCTCGCACCGCACTTCAGGGGCAGCCCTGATTCTTTCAGCCGTAAACGCCTGAACCTACAGCGCATCCGGCCAAATCGATGCACCTTCCACGTCAAGGTCTCCCACCTTCCATCCATCAAGCCCCCGGAAAGCTCCTAAAATCCGTGGTTTTCACCGCCCGAGCCCAAACAACATGACCCACGTCGTTTCCGAATCCTGTATCCGTTGCAAATACACCGATTGCGTCGATGTCTGCCCCGTGGATTGCTTCCGCGAAGGTCCCAACATGCTGGTCATCGACCCGGACGAATGCATTGATTGCGCGGTGTGTATTCCCGAATGCCCGGTCAACGCGATTTATGCCGAAGAAGACCTGCCGGCTGACCAGTTGGCCTTCATCAAGCTCAATGTCGAACTGTCGCACCAGCCAGGCTGGAAGAGCATCACCAAGCGCAAGCCTGCACTGCCCGATGCCGACGATTGGAAAGACAAGACTGACAAGCTCAGCGAACTGGTTCGCTAGTTCGCGCAGCCATCCGCAGCCGATCGCCACGGGGAAGTCTTCTGAACCAGGAAGCCATCACGACCAAAACGCCACAGCCGGCGCCGATAGAGACCGATGCAGTCGTTGTCGGCGCAGGCCCGGTCGGTCTGTTCCAGGTGTTTCAGCTGGGTCTGCTCGAGATTCATGCCCATGTCATTGACTCACTGCCTGGCGCTGGCGGCCAATGCATCGAGCTTTACCCGGACAAACCGATTTATGACATCCCTGGCGTACCAGCGACAAGCGGCCGCCAGCTGACCGCCTCGCTGCTCAGGCAAATCGAGCCCTTTGGCGCCATCTTTCACTACAGCCAGACTGTCACGACGCTGGAAAAACAGGATGACGGCCGGTTTTTGGTGCGGACGTCCAACGGCACCCGCCTGCTGACGAAAACGATTTTTCTGGCCGCCGGGGTCGGCGCCTTCCAGCCGCGTTTGTTGCGCGTCGACGGGATCGAGAAATTCACCAATACACAACTCTTTTACAGCGTTCAAGACCCGGCCGATTTCGCCGGCAAGCGCCTGGTGATCGCCGGCGGCGATGACACCGCCATTGAATGGGCGCTGAACTTTACCCAGGACGCTGAACATCGGGCCAGCAGCGTGACCTTGCTGCACCGCCGCGAGGTGCTGCAAACCTCCCCGCAGCGCCTGGCCCGGATCAAAGATCTCTGCGCGTCCAAGGCCATGGCCTTCAGCGTCGGCCAGATCACCGGCTTTGAGGCGCAAGACGGCGAACTCACAGGCGTTCATGTCACCGGCCCGGATGCACTAACGCAAGTGCTGGCACTCGACAAGATGCTGGTGTTCCTCGGCCTGAGTCCCAAGCTGGGCCCGGTCGCCGAATGGGGCCTGGCGATGGAGCGCAAGCAATTAAAGGTGGATACCGAAAAGTTTTCGACCAGCGAACCCGGCATTTTTGCGGTGGGCGACATCAACACCTACCCGGGCAAAAAGAAGCTTATTTTGTGCGGCTTCCATGAGTCCACCCTGGCCGCCTATGGCGCGGCGCCCCTGATCTTTCCGGACAAGACCCTTCAGCTTCAATACACCACCACCAGCCCACGGCTGCACAAACTATTGGGCGTCAGTGCCAGCAGCTCTGACTGAAAAGCCCTTTCCGGCGCCTCGGTTTAGCTCGTTCTACAATGTCGTCGGTTTGTAAATAACCATTCGCTAGGGGTGTTGAGCGCTGCAGTCACAAGCAGCGGTCGACTGAGAAAGTCCCTTTGAACCTGATTGAGGTAATCCTCGCGCAGGGAAGC
>CAJAOB010000345.1 GCA_903941205.1 uncultured Burkholderiales bacterium
CAGTCCACTCTCGCGGGCGGTGGGCACGTCGGGCAGCGCGGCCGAGCGCTTCTCGCCGGTCACGGCCAGCACCCGCAGGGCCTTGGCCTGGACCTGCGACATCACCGGCCCGAGGATCTCGACGGCCGCATCGATCTGGCCGCCGCGCAAGGCGGTGACCACCGCCGGCGTGCCATTGAAGGGCACGATCTGCACGTCCATGGCCGCGGTCGACTTGAACAATTCGGCCGCCAGGTTCTGCGTGCTGCCGATGTTGATGCTGCCGATGTTGAGCTTGCCCGGGGTGCTGCGCGCGAAGGCCAGCAACTCGGCCAGCGACTTGAAGCGCGAGTCGGCCGGCGCCAGGATGGCGATGTCGAAGTAGCCCAGCGTGGAGATCGGGGCGAAGTCCTTGAGGGTGTCAAAGGGCAGCGACTTGAACAGGCCAGCGCTGACCGCGGTGCCGTTGGACATCAGCAGCAGGGTATGGCCGTCGGGCTCAGCCTTGAGCACGGTGTCGGCGGCCACCACGCCGCCGGCGCCGGGCTTGTTTTCAATGACCACCGACTGGCCCAGCTGCTCGGCCAGTCGGCCAGCCACGGTGCGCGCCGTCAAGTCAGCCACGCCGCCCGCGCCAAATGGCACGACGATGCGAATCGGCTTGCTGGGAAAGGTCTGGGCCTGTGCGACCGGCCAGACGGTGGCGGCAGTCAGCAAGGTAAAGGCCAGGCGGGACAAAAGGCGACGGTTCATGGTGAAGAGGGCAATGAAAGGAATGAATGTAAGGCCGGGGCCGCACAGCGCAGACCGGCGCAAGGACGCAACGGTATCAGAATGTCAAAGCCCGCGAGCGGAAGCTTGGCCCGCAGGCGCATCAAACAGCCTCATCGAGCACCTGAACCGGCACGCGCCGGGCCAGCGCGCACATCAACTGGTAACCGACGGTGCCGGCCGCTGCCGCCACCTCGTCGATGGGCAGGCGCTCACCCGTGCTGGCCTGCCCCCAAAGCGTGACCTCACTGCCCTGGCCCGCCTGCGGCAGGCCGCTCAGGTCAACCGCGAGCATGTCCATGCTGACCCGCCCCACCAAACGGGTGCGCCGGCCAGCCACCAGTACCGGTGCGCCGGTACCCGCGTGGCGCGGATAGCCGTCGGCATAGCCGCAGGCCACCACGCCGATACGCATCGGCCGGTCGGCCACGAAGGTCGAGCCGTAGCCGACGGTATCGCCAGTATCGAGATCTTGCGTGGCAATCAGGCGGGAGGCCAAGGTCATGGCTGGGCGCAGGTCCCAGTGGCCGGCATCGGGGGATTGGTGGTCGGGCGCGCTGCCATACAAGGCGATGCCCGGCCGCACCCAGTCGTTGCGGCCCTGCAGCACGCCGGCGTGGCGCAGGCTGGCCGCGCTGTTGCTTAAAGACCGCTCGCCGGGCAAATCGGCGGTGATGCGCTCGAACACCGCCCACTGCGCCGCGATGCCGCGCGGGCCGTCGGCGTCGCTAAAGTGCGTGCTCAGGCAGATGTCGTCCACCTGAGGCAGGGCCTCAAGCCGGGTCCAGGCGGCCCGAAAACGCTCGGGCTTGAAACCCAGCCGGTTCATGCCCGAGTTCATTTTGAGGAAGACCCGGTGCGGCAGCTGCGTCTTGTGCGCCGCCAGCATGTCGATCTGCTCGCTGCAGTGCACGGTGTGCCACAGGTCCAGCCGCGAGCACAGCTCCAGGTCGCGCGCCTCAAAGCAGCCTTCGAGCAGCAAGATGGGGCCACGCCAGCCCAGGGCGCGCACGCGCTCGGCCTCGGCCAGGTCGAGCAAGGCAAAGCCGTCGGCCGCGCGCAGTGCCTCAAAAACCCGCTCGAGGCCATGCCCGTAGGCGTCGGCCTTGACCACCGCCCAGACCTTGGCGTCACCCGTGAAGTGCCGCACACGCGCCAGGTTGTGGCGCAGGTGCTGGCGATCGATGGTGGCCAAAATGGGGCGGGGCATGAAAAACGATCCGGGCAGATGGGTCAAAACAGGAGCGATGGGGGGCCAGGCGGGGAATCCCGAGCCCGATCAAAACCGGACTGTCGCCAAGGTCAGCAGAGGATTTTGGCACCGGCGCCCATGCTATAAACCGGGACCACTTTAAACCGGCTGAATTTTTTGCAATTTACAGGCTAGCGCGCAGGCCCTCTCCCATCGGGCGCATCCCTGACGTCCAGCCCTCTGACCCACTCATGAAACGCGGCTTCTACACCATCATGGCGGCGCAGTTTTTCAGCTCGCTGGCTGACAACGCGCTGTTTGTGGTGGCCGTCGAGCTGCTGCGCAACAGTGGCGCGCCCAAATGGCAGCCCGCTGCGCTGGTGCCCATGTTTGCGCTGTTTTACGTGGTGCTGGCGCCCTTTGTGGGCGCTTTGGCTGACGCCCGTCCCAAAGGCCAAGTCATGTTC
>CAJAOB010000346.1 GCA_903941205.1 uncultured Burkholderiales bacterium
TACCATGAGGAAGAGGCCGCCAAGGTTCTCAAGCCCATCGAGCGATTTCTCGCCAAACACAAGCTGAACTTCAAAGGCGTGTGGTCTGTGGGGACAGCCGCGAGCGAGGTCTTGAACACGGCCAAGCGCGAAAAGGCGCACATGATTGTCATGGGAACGCATGGCCACGGGCTGCTCGGGCGCGCCGTCATGGGCAGTGTTGCACAGCGTGTTCTGGTCGAGGCAGATATACCGGTGCTGCTGGTCAAGTAGAGCGCGCCAAGGTCTGAAGCGCGAGCTTGCGGGGCTTTGGCGTATTTGCAAGGCATGCAAGTTGCGCTGGTGCCTGCCCGGTCAGCCGAGCTGTGTCGTGAAGCTCGGGTGTCGTGTCAGCTTGGTGCTATCGCCGCCCGAGCTTTGCAACAAGACGCTTGATGCCGCGTGCAATGACCAGCCCCAGCAAGGCGCCTGTTCCGAACGCAAGCGCTGAGGCCCTCAAAGGCTCAGCCGCTGCAAAGTGCGAGAGCTTGTCTTGCATGCGCGCCAAGCGATCGCGAGCAAACTTAGGGTTCAAGTCCGGCTGTTGAAGCGACGAAACCGTCACCCTGGCGTTCATGCGCTGATCGACGCCCAAGCCCGGCTCGAGCTGACTGAACTCGGCGAGCGAGTTCTCGCTCAGCGCGTCCTGCTCTGCGGAACACAAAACATCCTCAGCCACGTCCCGGTGACCGTAGCGGCCGAACCGGCCCGGATGCGATGCCTGTGCTTGCGTCTTGGCAGAACCGTTCGGACCCATGTTCGTTCCCTTGTTAAATCCAACACAACAGTCGCATCAACTTCACTGCGAATGAAGACAAGTTAACCGGCGTCTTGCCTGCTATCTGTCGTCCCCGGCTCGAACGCCACGTCGGAAGATTCCCACTGCGGGCGGTGATTCGTATGCGCCAGGGCCACGCCCACGCTTGACTCCAGCGGCCATGACGCTGGTCACAAACCCGGCCGATGGGTCCCCGCTTTCGCGAGGACGACGGAAAAGAAACGTCATTCCCGCTCAACACCGTCATTCCTGCGAAAGCAGGAATCCATCCCCAATCCCCTGCAGCCATGGCGCTGGTCACAAACCCGGCCGATGGGTCCCCGCTTTTGCGAGGACCACGGAAAAGAAGTGTCACTCCCGCTGAACGCTGGTCGGGGGGAGTTCATCGTCCGAGTTGTTGCGGCTTTGTCCCACATTGGCAAAAGACAGCACCGACGTCCGATAGTGCAGATCGGCCCTTCTTTCCTCAGCGTTGATCGCTTAGCGTTGCTATTGGGCCGATTTCTCTGTTGTTCTCGCAGCCGACGGCGCAAATGCATTGCATTCGTGAAGTACGTGTTGTACAGCGGGTGCCTGCATTTTTTTCGGCGTTCAGCTTCCGGCTGCGAGGTCAATGCCGACCAGCTAGAAGCGGACGTGCGCACCAAAGAACAGACAAGAAGGCGCCAAGTCCATTCACCGCAACAGGAAAAAAGATGTCTCCACCAAGGCGAAAAGCCGGCGCCAGCGCCAAGACGATTGCAGGCGCACGTGACAAGCAAAGTCAGCTAGACGCTTTCACGCTGGACCCGGCCGGTAGTTTGAGTACGCAGCAAGGCGCGCAGATTGCCGACAACCACAACACGCTCAAAGCGGGTTTGCGCGGGCCAACGCTGCTGGAGGACTTCATATTGCGCGAGAAGATCACGCATTTTGACCATGAGCGCATTCCCGAGCGCGTGGTGCATGCGCGCGGGGCGGCAGCGCATGGGTTTTTCAAGGTCTACAAGCCCATGTCGCAGTTCACAAGTGCCGGCTTTTTGCAGGATCCCGAGGCTGAAATTCCGGTGTTTGTCCGGTTCTCCACAGTGGTGGGTTCGCGTGGCTCGGCCGATACGGTGCGCGATGTGCGCGGCTTTGCAGTGAAGTTCTACACGCAAGAGGGCAATTACGACCTGGTGGGCAACAACATGCCGGTTTTCTTCATCCAGGACGCGATGAAATTTCCTGATCTGGTTCATGCGATCAAGCCCGAACCGCAGCAGGAGATGCCGCAGGCCTCGTCGGCGCATGACACGTTCTGGGACTTTGTCTCCTTGATGCCCGAGACCAGCCATATGCTGATGTGGCTGATGTCCGATCGGGCCATTCCGCGCAGCTACCGGATGATGGAAGGCTTCGGCGTTCACAGCTTTCGGTTGGTGAACGCGCACGGTCAATCGTTTTTTGTGAAGTTTCACTGGAAGCCCAAGCTGGGGGTTTACGCCCTGGCATGGGATGAAGCCCAGAAACTTGCGGGCAAAGACCCTGACTTTCACAGGCGCGACCTCTGGGAAGCCATTGATGCCGGGCATTTCCCCGAGTGGGAGCTGGGCGTGCAGATGGTGGAAGCCGGCAAGGACGGCGATATGGGCATCGACTGGCTGGACGCCACCAAGCTGATTCCTGAAGAACTCGTGCCGGTGCAGCTGATCGGCCGCATGGTGCTCAACCGCAACCCGGACAACTTTTTTGCCGAGACCGAACAGGTGGCTTTTCACCCCGGCCACCTGGTGCCGGGCATTGATTTTTCAAATGACCCCTTGCTGCAAGGGCGGCTGCACTCCTACACCGACACCCAGCTCTCGCGCCTGGGTGGATCCAACTTCAACGCGCTGCCGATCAACCGGCCGCTGTGCCCCACTCACAACTTTCAGCGCGATGGTTTGCATCAGCAAACCATCGCCCGCGGGCGCGTGGCGTATGAGCCGAACACGCTAGCGACAGGGGCGGAGTTTCGGGTCGACGGCAGCAGGCAAGGGTTTCAGTCGTTTGCGCAGGCGCTGGAGTCGCCGAAGCTGCGTCGTCGCAGTCCGAGCTTTGATGATCATTTTTCGCAGGCTTCGCTGTTCTGGAGCAGCCAGACCATCGCCGAAAAGGAGCACATCGTGGCCGCCTTTCGTCTCGAGCTGTCCAGGGTTGAAACCGTCGAGATTCGACAGCGCGTGGTCGACAACCTGGCGCATGTGGACATGAAGCTCGCCACCCGGGTTGCCGCGCAGATGGGCATTGATGCGCCAGACCCGGCAGCCGCCGCCGGTCGCCTGGGTTTTAGGCCACACAAGCCGCCCGGCTCGCTGCAAGAGGCGCCTTCGCTAAGCATGGTCGGGCGTTACAAGCCCGACCTGAGCACGCGCAAAGTGGCGGTGCTGGCCGCCGATGGCATGGACATGCTGTCGGTCCGGCGCGTGCTGCAAGAGCTGTCTGAGGCGGGCTTGCAATGCCTGGTGATTGCGCCGCACCTGGGTCATATCGGCACGGCCAGCGGCCGCAGCCTGGCGGTGAACTTCAGCTTGGTCAGCATGTCTTCAGTGATGTTTGATGCCCTGCTGATTCCCGGGGGCGAAGCCAGCGCGCAAGCTTTGGGGCAGCTCGGTGCCGCCGTGCATTTCGTGCTGGAGGCTTACAAGCATTGCAAGACGATCTGCGCCATCAACGAGGGCGCGGGGCTCTTGAGCACGCTCGGTTTTAGCCTGAGCACGCAAAAGGATGTGGCGCTGACGGTACCTACGCCGGGGGGTCATGCTGGCGGACAGTCTGAAAGCGGTTGAAGGTCAGATCAGCCAGGAATTCGTTGCGGCCATGGGGCAGCACCGGCACTGGGACCGTGCCAATCTGGACGCCGTGCCGGCCTGAGTTTGTCCCGGCCTGAGCTTGTCAGTGCGTGTGGCCCCAGAGCAGGAAGGCGTCGCGGCCTTCTGCCACCAGGCTCACCGGGGCGCCCACCGGCAGCAAGACCTTGGTCGCCACATGACCAAACGGCAGCCCGGTGAGCACGCAGGCCTTGATTTTGGATTGCAGCCACTGCGCGACGCTCGCCAGCTTGAAGCCCTTGTCATGCGGCACGAGCTTGAAGTTGGTGAACTGGCCAAGCACGATGGCTTTTTGCTGCGCCAGCACTCCCGCGTGCAGCAACTGCGTCAGCATGCGTTCAATGCGGTAGGGATGCTCGCCGACATCTTCGAGGAACAAGATGCCGCCCTTGACTTGCGGCAAGTAAGGTGTGCCCACCAGCGATGACAAAACCGCCAGATTGCCACCCCACAAGAGCGCCTTGGCGATCTTGAAATCAGCGTCGCCGCCGGCCTGGTCCAGGCCAGTCACCGATATTTTTGGCAACTGCCAGCCGCATCCTTCGCCCTGCCCGCTCAGCAAGTCATCAAAGCAGGCCTCCATGATGTCGTCGGGCTCGCCCTCGACGCCAAAGTCTTCACCCAGCGCCGGGCCCGCCCAGGTGGTCGCGCCCGTCTTGGCCAGCAGGGCTGCCTGAAGCGCCGTGAAGTCGCTCAGACCGACAAACTGCGTGCCTTTTTCGATCGCCTTGGCCACGGCCTTGTAGTTGATGTCCGGCAAGATTCGCGTGAGGCCGTAGCCCCCGCGGGAGATCAGCGCGATGTCGGCGCCGCTGGCCGCAGCCCGGTCAATGGCCGCCAGGCGCGTGGCGTCGTCACCGGCAAAGCGCTGGTGGCTGGCCAACGCCGAAGGGTCCAGTTCGACCTCGTGCCCCAGGGCTTTCAGGCGCGCCAGCCCGCGTTTGAAGCTGGCCTTGTCGCGCACGGCGCCAGAGGGGGAATAGATATAAATATGTTTTTTCACGCGGCCGAGTATCCCACTGCGGGCTTGAAAAACCGCACAGCTTCGGCGGCGATGACCTCGCCGTGTTCCTGCACGAAATGGCCACCCTGCGGGATCGACAGGCAGGGGCCCTGCGCTGCGCCACGTATCTGGCTGCGCAAGGGAGCCATGACGGGAGAGCCGAACACCGGGTCTGCTTCGCCAATGGCCATGAAGGTCTGACCGGCCCAGTCGGTCTGCCAGAACTCGCGCGCCTGCCGCGCCAGAGCTGCACCCTCAGATTCGGGGAACTCGGGCACCATCGGCGGAAAAGCACGCGGCCCCGCGCGATGGCCTCGGTCTGGAAACGGCGCGTTGTAGGCCGCACACTCGGCCGGGCTCATGTGCGGATTGCCGCGGGCGAACAGGCGGCCGATATCGAACTCGGGCTTGGCCGCGCACATCTCGCG
Source organism: uncultured Burkholderiales bacterium (assembly GCA_903941205.1). Taxonomy (GTDB): domain Bacteria; phylum Pseudomonadota; class Gammaproteobacteria; order Burkholderiales; family Burkholderiaceae_C; genus Polaromonas. Next base: position 5,059 of record CAJAOB010000346.1, read on the forward strand.
CCACGCATGAAAACCCGCCGGCAACGCTGACTCGCCGGTGGCCAGCATGGTGTTCATGACCAGCAGACCCACATAGCGCCGCGGGGCGGCCATGGGCAGCGTCAACCCCAAGAGGCCGCCCCAGTCTTGCACCACCAGCACGACGCGCTCGAGGTTCAGCCGTTCAACGAACTCCAGCAGCACCTGGCGGTGCAATTCGAAGTGATGAAAGGCGTCTTTTTTAGGCTTGTCGCTTTTTCCGAAGCCGATCAGGTCAGGCGCTACCACGCGGTGGCCTGCGGCCAAAAAAATCGGGATCATCTTGCGGTAAAGATAGCTCCAGGCCGGGTTGCCGTGCAGGCACAAATAAGTCAGGGGCTCGGCGCTGGCTGGCGCTGCGGCGGGCTCGTCAAGGTAATGCAGGCGCAGCCCCTGAAGCGAAGGCAAGTCGCTGAGGTAGTGCGGCTGCCACGGGTAGTCGGGCAGGCCTGCAAAGGCTGAATCCGGGGTGCGCAGGGCCGATTCGGGCAATGGATGGTTCATTTGAGCTTCCCTTTTTTGCGCCATGCGGCGCTCACCAAAAAATGACTTGAGCAAGTCGCTGCATTGAGCAGCCAGCAGGCCGCCTTTTACCAGCGTTTGATGATTCAAGCGGGTTTCGGCAAAAAGGTCCAGCACCGAGCCGACAGCGCCGGTTTTCGGGTCTTTGGCGCCAAACACCACGCGCTTGAGGCGCGCATGCAACATGGCGCCACTGCACATGACGCAGGGCTCGAGCGTCACAAAAAGCTCGCAGTCTTCCAGTCGGTAATTGCCCAAGGCCTTGGCCGCGGCGCGCAACGCCACGACTTCAGCATGCGCGGTCGGGTCATGGGCGTCGATGGGGGCGTTGCGACCGGTGGCAATGATTTGGCCACCCCTGACGACCACTGCGCCCACCGGAACTTCGCCCGCGGCCATGGCGGCACGCGCTTCGGCCAGCGCTGCCCGCATGAATTCGACATCTTGCGGGTTGTTGGCCTCGTTCACGCGGACTTGGCTTTGAGCCGCTTCATCCACTCGGCCAGCGTGCGCTGCTCGCTGGTGCCAGTTTCGTAAAGGGCCACGGTGGCCTCGTGTGCTTCGGGCCGGTGCTGATTGATCTTGAGCTTGCACTCGAAGCGGGTCACGGCCAGCGAAAAGCCGACGATCGCCCCCATCATCTTGTGCTGATAGGCCGGATCAAGTCCGCGCCACTGCGCGGCATAAGCCGGTTCATGCTCGCCAATCAGTTTTTTGAGAAGTGCGTCCTTGGCCTCGGCCTCGTCAATCAGCGTCGCGGTCACGCTGCAATGCACGGCCAGGTAATTCCAGGTCGGCACACGCACCAGGTCGGGATACACCTGTGGCGACAAGTAAGCATGCGCTCCAAGAAAGGTCACCAGCGCCTGGGGCCGGGCCTGAAGGTAGCGCCAGTGCGGGTTGCCGCGAGCCACGTGACCGAGCAAGACCGCCTCCTGCCCTGGCGCGGCATCGAGCAGATGCAGCGGGAGGTGCGAGACGAAGGGAAAGCCGGCATCGTCGCAACTGATGAGGCTGGCGAATGGGTCGGCCCGCATCAGCGGCACCGCATGCTCGGCCCAGTTCCCTTTGAAATGTGCGGGCAAATACATGGGATGAGTCGCCGTGGCTTCAGGCTTCGCTTTGGGCGATCTGCCGCAAAGCCTTTTCAAACACCTCCGCGGGCTGCCCGCCCGAAATCAGGTGTTTGTCGTTGATGATGATGGCGGGCACCGAACGAATGCCCTGCGACTGGTAAAAGTAGGCCCGTTCACGCACCTCGTCCGCAAAATCGTCCGAGCTCAGGATTTCTGCTGCCCGCAGCGCGTCCAGTCCGGCGATGCCGGCGACCCTCAAGAGCACCTCGTGGGACGAAGGACTCAAGCCGTCGGTGAAATAGGCGGTGAAAAGCGCTTCCTTGAGCGCTTTTTGCCGGCCCGGGCCCTGGGATTCGGCCCAGTGCAGCAAGCGATGCGCATCAAAGGTGTTGTAAACGCGGCTGCGGCCCCCACCAGCCGCGTTGGTGCCGCTGAAGGTGAAACCCACTTGCGCGCCGCGCTGGCGAATGGCCTCGCGATTGGCCTCGGCCTGCTCGGCCGAAATACCGTACTTCTGCGTGATGTGCTCGGTGATGTCCTGGCCTTCAGGCGGCATGCCCGGGTTCAGTTCGAAGGGCTGGAAGTGCAAGTCGGCCGTCACCTCGGAGCTGACGCGGCGAAGCGCCTCGTCTAGCGCCTTGAGTCCGATCACGCACCAGGGGCAGGAGACATCGGAAACAAAGTCAATCTTGAGCTTGGTCATCTATTGCTTTCTTGCTCATCATGCGCAGCGACTTGGACACGAAAATTCATTGAAACCAGTGACCCGAGCCGGCCGGGGTCGCGGATCGTAGCATGGCGGTTTTTGACTGCCAGCGCCTCAAGGCCGCCGCCTGGGCCTAGGCCTTGGCTTGGCGCCTCACGGGTAACTTGCGCTTGACCCCATAGGCGCGCTGTTCAGCGCCGTTGCCGTAATGATCTGATCAGGATCACGGCCGAAAAGCAGATCATCGAAAACACCAGAAAAGACCAGTTGGCGATAGACAGGCCCAAAAACGTCCAGTCGACCTTGGTGCAGTCACCACCGCCTTTGAAAATCATCGGAATGACCCGCTGCAAGGGGAAGGTCTCGATCATCCCGTAGAAATCCCTGCCGCAGGAAGCAATCTGCGGCGGATACCACTGCAACCAACTCTGCCGGGCCGCGACAAATGCGCCGAAACCGGCCGTCAGCAAGACCAGCGCGGCGCTACTCAAGAGAATGTGTCGCCGGGCACCCAGCGATCCAAGGCCGGCGACCAAAGCCACCAACACCAGGGCGTAGCGCTGGACGATGCACATCGGGCAGGGTTCCAATCCGACCACGTGCTGCAAGTAAAGGCCAGAAGCGAGCATCGCCAGGCAAACCGCACTGAGCAGCACCAGGGCCCGGCGCTGCCAATGGGTGGAGCTTGTGGAAAAGAGACTCATGTGATCCCGCCAGCCTTGTCAACGTTGAAAATGAACCCGAGACTTGAACTTGGAAACCGGTGTCAGAAGCCTGGAACCAGGAAGATCATTCTCGGGGACAGCAGTAACTATCACCGTCACCGCCCGGGGCTGCGCGGGCGCAACGCGCACCCGCCGCAAAGGTGTTGGGAACCGACCACCCGCAGGAACCGAAATGGCCGCTTCGTCTGCTCAGTGCGTCGCAGTCCCCAGGAAAGAGACCACCAAGCCTTGCCTGGAGCGCGCCGGCTACCCGCGCAAACGCCGCGTCAGCTGCCGGCGTTGTTACTCAGCGTCTCGTCAAGCGCCTTGCACGAAGGCGCGCAAACGGCCTGGGCTTTGCCCAAAACCTTGCGGGTTCCCATCATCGAGCGAGGACGGTGCTTCCCGCACATGAAGCACGACATGGTCGCGCTGCCAAAGGAAGTGGTGGCCACGAAAGGCGAACCAGAAACTTTGGATTTATAACGAAGACCATCAGGTAGGACGGCGGTTTTGGTTTCAGATCTTGCCACTGGAGGTGCCTTCTTTCGGTTGGCGCATAGCGCGTTCTATGGCTTGCCTTGCTTGCCTTTCAGCGGCGAGCGAAGAGTCAAGTGACGACCGGCACAAGCCGGCATATTGGTAGTTCAGGTTCTCATACAACTCGGCCATGGCCGGATGCGCTTGGAGCAAGGCGTTCAACCGGCCATCCGGCTTGATGTCGTGCAGCTCATTGGACAAGAGCCGAGCAACGGCTCGGTACTGCTCTGCACCGACCGGCGCAGTGCTTTGATCCAAGCGATCAAGCAGCTGCGCCAGAACACGAGTCGCTACTAAATCGGCGGAAGAGGAAGAGACAGGGTTTTTCATGCGCTCTAGCTTGGGATCCGACAGAGAAATACAAGAATTGCTGCAAGAGATCCAATCATTCAAGATTGAAAACGGGAATCAAGGCAAGGCCCTGTACTGTTGCCGGCTCCAACCTCGACGCGGCATTTTACCGCCGAACCTGAAAATGCATCCAGCCGCACCCAGTTTCTGGCAGCTAGGCGCTAGCCAGTCGGCCTCAGACCCCAGCAGATCTTCATTGAATGCCCATGGCCACAGATCGTTGCGCAAAGCTCCCTAAAATCCCGGTATCTCTTACGAGGGCCAGAAGGCCCTCAAGTTATCAAGGAAAAACTCATGGCACGCATGGTCAACTGCATCAAACTGGGTAAAGAAGCTGAAGGCCTGGATCTTCCGCCCTACCCTGGCCCGCTGGGCAAGCGGCTCTGGGAAGAGGTCAGCAAGGCCGCTTGGGCAGAGTGGATGAAGCAGCAAACCATGCTGGTCAACGAAAACCGGCTGAATCTGGCCGATGCCAGAGCGCGTCAATACCTCACCCGGCAAATGGAAAAGCACTTTTTTGGTGACGGTGCCGATGCCGTGGCCGGCTACGTTCCGCCTGCCTCTTCCTGATGCCCAAGCGCCGCGACCGGTTGACGGGGCGGCAGCGATGGCGTTAACGACTGCGCTACAGCGCAGCGCGAGGCAACACGGTCGGATCGGCGTGTCGTACCCGGCGCTGGGACCCGGGTCGCAGGAACGAAGGTCTGGCTCGGTGGAACCGACCCCATGTGCCTCTCATGTCTGAGCCTGTCGATTGGCTGCCTGACGGGACGCCCTTCAGTCCTCGTTTTGGCGACCGCTACAGAAGCGAAGCGGGCGGCCTGAATCAAGCTCGGGGGGTGTTCCTGGAGGGTTGCGGCTTGCCACAAGCTTGGTCGAATCAGGCGCAATGGCGGGTTCTGGAAACGGGTTTTGGCCTCGGACTCAACTTCCTCGTGACCTGGCAGGCTTGGAAAGACGATCCGCAAAGGCCCCGGCTGCTGCATTTCGTCTCGACGGAAGCTTTTCCAGTCAGTGCCGCGGACCTGGTGCGAGCCGCTGCCGAACACGCGCATTTGCTGCCGCTGGCCCGACAATTGCAAGCCCAATGGGCGGGTTTGCTGCCTGGCTTTCACCGATTGGCTTTTGAGGGCGGACAGGTTTTGCTCACCTTGTGTATCGGGGATGTCAAGGCGCAGCTAAAGCATCACGCGTTTGAAGCTGACTCGGTATATCTGGATGGCTTCAGTCCGCAGCGCAATGCCGATATCTGGGACCTCCACACGCTCAAGGCGGTCTCGCGCTGCTGTCGCCGCGGCACCCGACTGGCAACCTGGACCGTTGCGCGCAGCGTGATCGACGGGCTGGCGCAATGCGGATTTGAGGTGTTTAAAACCAAGGGTGTGGCGCCCAAACGCGACAAGCTCCAGGCCACTTTCAACCCCCGCTGGGAACCACGCAAGCCACCCTCCCCTGACCAGCCTAAACCAAGATCTGTCTCCACTTGTGTGGTGATCGGCGCTGGTTTGGCGGGCGCTGCCTGCGCCGCCAGTCTGGCGCGACGCGGCTGGACAGTGTGCGTGCTGGATGCGAACGCTGAAGCGGCAGGTGGCGCATCCGGCCTGCCCGTCGGATTGCTCGCGCCGCACGTCTCGTCAGACGATAGTCTGATTTCGCGCTTGTCCCGCAGCGGCTTGCGAGCCACCTGGCAAACGACCCGCAGCACGATGCGGGAGGGCCAAGACTGGCAGGCGAGCGGCGTCATGCAGCGCAGATTCGATGGCAGCGGCGCGCTTCCGGTCGATTGGCCGGAGTCGGGCCGGCACTGGAGCCAAAGCTGCGGGCCGCGAGATCTATGGCACGCGGCGGGCGGCTGGATCAAGCCCGGGCGCCTCGTTCAGGCGATGCTGCAAACGCCCGGTATCAGCACGCGCCAGGGCCTGGCGGTTGATCACTTGCAGCAAAACACGGCGGATCAGGACGGGCGTTGGCAAGTCTTTGATGCGCTGGGGCAATGCGTGGCGCAGGCGGACCTGGTGGTGCTCGCAGCAGGCTTCGAAAGCGCTGGTTTGCTTTCACGCAGTGACATCGCGGACCCCGTGCGGACCAGTCTTCAAGGGAAATCCAAAGCGCAGGCCGAGTCAGCAGCGCGCTTGCCCTTGCAGCCGGTTCGAGGCCAGATCGTATGGGGCGAAGTGCCCGCGGGGGCTTCGATGCCGAATTTTCCGGTTAATGGCCACGGCAGCTTTGTGCCGGCCTTCCCGTTTGCGTCGCAGGATGACAAGCATCAAGCGACCGAGGCCCCAGAAAAGCTGGCGGGCCGCGGCGAGCGCTTGCACTGGCTGATGGGGGCGACCTTTGAGCGAGGCTGCCCGAGCAGTGAGCTGAAGGCGCCAGATGAAGAAGCCTTGCTGGCGCGCCTGCAAGGCCTGCTGCCGGAAACGGCCGCTCTCTTGAAGCCGGCGTTCGAAGAAGGTCGGACCCGCGCCTGGGCCGGTGTGCGCTGCGCCTCGCCTGACCGGCTGCCGCTGGTCGGCCCGATCGACGACCAGAATCTGCCCGGTCTTTTTGTCTGCACGGCCATGGGTTCGCGTGGCCTGACTTTTTCGGTGCTGTGCGGCGAATTACTGGCTTCTTGGCTGCACGCCGAGCCCTTGCCGCTGGAAAAACGCCTGGCGCGGTCGATGCTGGCCAGCCGCGTCACAAAGCGGAACAGTTCAGAACTACCCTGAAGTTTTTAAGGTACCGCCTCGGGCCGGCGCGAGTCGACATTTGCGCACCCCTGAGTCCGAAGGCCGATTTTTCCTCACCGCCGCTCAATATGCTTATGCGCATAAGTGAAGAAGAAAACTGTCTTTGGCGCTCATCCGAGTTTCTTCTACATTCACGCCCTATGCATGATTTCGCGTTGATCTTTGCCGGTTTCGCCGTTGGTCTGATTGTGGGTCTGACCGGGGTGGGCGGCGGCTCCTTGATGACGCCGTTGCTGATTTTTGGCTTCGGCATCAAGCCCTACCTGGCGATTGGCACGGATCTGCTGTTTGCAGCTTTTACCAAGATGGGCGGAACCGTGAGCCTGTCGCGCCAGCGTATCGTCCCCTGGCGACTCGTCGGTGCGCTCAGCATGGGCAGCATTCCGGCGGCGCTGGCCACACTGTGTGTGCTGCATCGCCTGGGTCCGGCTGACCCGGACGTGCAAAAAACCATGACCCTGGCGCTTGGGCTTGCCTTGCTGCTCACAGCTTTGTCAACGCTCTACAAGGCAGTGCGCGGCAAGCAGGTTCCAAGGCATCTGGCCGACGCGCAGTTGCTGGCGGCGACGAGCCCGCGCCACTGGAGCCTGCCGCTGGTCTTCGGAGCCGTGATTGGCACACTGGTCACGCTGACGTCGGTGGGTGCAGGCGCGATTGGCGTGACGGCACTGATGCTGCTTTACCCGCTGCTGCCTTTGCCGCGGATTGTGGCCGCCGACATCGCCTACGCGGTCCCGCTGACGCTGGTGGCGGGATTGGGCCACGCTTCGCTGGGTTCGGTCGATTGGCCGCTGCTGGCCAAGTTGCTGGCGGGCTCCCTGCCCGGCATCTGGCTGGGCTCGCAGCTGGTACATAAAACGCCAGACCGCATCATTCGTTCCCTCTTGTCTGTCTTGCTGGCTTACGCGGGCGTCAAACTCATCACGATTTGACAGCCGCGACCAAGCCTTTTTTGCCGGCTATGGCCTTGCCTTGCCACCCCAATCACCACTTATTCCCAGTCCCAGTAACTTCTCGCCATGTACCAATACACCGAATTTGACCGCGCTTTCGTTCAGGCACGCGCCGACCAGTACCGTGACCAGCTTTCGCGCTGGCAGGCCGGACAACTGCCTGAAGACGAATTTCGCCCCTTGCGCCTGCAAAACGGCTGGTACGTGCAGCGTTATGCACCGATGCTGCGCGTGGCGGTGCCCTACGGCGAACTCTCCAGCGCGCAATTGCGCGTGCTCGCAAAAATCGCGCGTGACTACGACCAGCCCAAGCCGGAACTGCTGCGTCAAGCGCAGGACAAGCAAGACCTGCTCGGCCCGGTGCTCAGTGGCGGCTTGTCCGTCAGTTCCAAACTGACCACAGGTTACGCGCACTTCACCACCCGGCAAAACGTCCAGTACAACTGGATTCCGCTCGAAAAATCCGCCGACGTGATGGATTTGCTGGCCAGCGTGAACATGCACGGCATCCAGACCAGCGGCAACTGCATCCGAAACATCACCAGTGACGAGCGCGCGGGCATCGCAGCCGACGAGATCGCCGACCCGCGTCCGTTTGGCGAAATTTTGCGCCAGTGGAGCACGCTGCACCCCGAGTTTTCTTTCTTGCCGCGCAAGTTCAAGATCGCCATCAGCGGCGCCCGGGAAGACCGTGCCGCCACAGCCTGGCACGACGTGGGCCTGTATCTGCAGCGCAATGCCGAGGGCGAACTCGGTTTCAAGGTGCTGGTCGGCGGCGGCATGGGCCGCACGCCCGTCATCGCAACGGTCATCCGCGAGTTTTTGCCGTGGCACCAGCTGATGAACTACATCGAAGCCATCGTGCGCGTGTACAACCGCTACGGACGCCGCGACAACATCTACAAGGCGCGGATCAAGATTCTGGTCAAAGCCGAGGGGCAGCGCTACATCGACGATGTCGAGGCCGAGTACCAACAGATCATGACGCATGACGGCGGCCCGCACACCATCACGCAGGCCGAGCTGCACCGGGTCACCGCCTGCTTTGTGCCGCCCGCCCTGCAATGCGACCGCAAGAGCGCTGACGCGAAGATCGCCAACATCCTGCGCGTCGCGGCCGAGGACGACGTCGAGTTCGGCCGCTGGCTCAAACAAAACGTTGCCCCGCACCAAAACCCGGATCTGCGTGCGGTCACGCTGTCATTCAAACGCCTGGGCCAGGCACCGGGCGACGCCACGGCCGAGCAGCTCGCACTGGCCGCCGATCTGGCCGACCAGTTCTCGGCCGGCGAATTGCGCGTGACGCACGACCAGAACCTGCTGCTGCCCTGGGTGGCGTGCGACCAGTTGCCCGAACTCTGGCGCGCCGCCCGCAA